>JAZQDF010000287.1:0-7541 GCA_045546635.1 Eubacteriales bacterium | reverse complement strand
TATCTGTATGCATACTCGGGGCCGGTAAGCTCCTCACCAAAGCGGTGAAGGCCGAAGCCGTTGTGAATACACTGCCTTAAAATACCGCCAAGTGCATCGTCACGCTCGAGTATAAGAATATCTCTGATGCCTGCCTCGTGGGCAGCTACGGCCGCCGCCATACCTGCAGGGCCGCCACCGATTATCACTAATTCCTTTTTCATCTCTTTATCCTACTTTGTCTTACCGTAATTGATATAGGAGCTGCCGCCGAACTTCGTTATGGCGGTATAATCAACACCCATTTCCTTCGCAAGAAGCTCGATTATATATGGCGTACAGAAGCCGCCCTGGCATCTGCCCATCGAGGCCCTTGTCCTACGCTTCACGCCGTCAAGATCGGTGGGACGGGGGTTGGTGCGGATGGCGTCGAGTATCTCACCCTCGGTGACCGTCTCGCATCTGCAGATAACCCTTGCGTACTCGGGATGCTCCTTGATAAGCTTGTTCTTCTCCTCAAGCGAGAGCATAGAGAAGAAATGCATAGGCCGTCTTGTACCAACATAGTCCTCGCGTGGGGTTGCCTGATAGCCCGAATCAACAATAAGCGACAGGGCGTACTCGGCAATTGCAGGTGCGGAGGAGAGGCCGGGGCTCTCTATTGCGGCAATATTAAGGAAGTGCCTTCTCGGCATATTTATAACGAAATCACCCGTACTGCCCGATGCACGAAGGCCGGAGAAGGAGGTAATGACCTTGCTGAAATCAATACCCTTAACCTGCTCGGAGGCAAGTGCACGAACCTTAGCAAGTCCATCTGCCGTGGTGGAGGTATCCTCCTTATCATCGATATCCTCGGCTGTAGGGCCTACCAGCAGGTTTCCGACAACCGTGGGAGTTACGAGAACGCCCTTGCCCATCCTTGAGGGGCAGCGGAATACGGTATGGCTGATATGACCGCCAACCTCACGGTCAAGAAGGAGATATTCACCGCGACGTGGCCTTACGGTAAAGGAGTCGTCGCCAAGCATAGCGGAGATCTCGTCGGAATATACTCCCGCACAGTTGATAAGATACCTCGCCTCCACCGACTCGCCACCCGAAATTATTCTGTATCCACCATCGCACTCCTCAATAGAGTCGACGTGGAAATTAAGCTTCAGCGTAGCACCGTTATCCATCGCGTTGCCAACCGCCGCCATACAAAGCTCGTAGGGACAGACGATAGCACCCGTTGGTGCATAGAGAGCAACCTTAACACCCTCTCCGATATTAGGCTCCAGCGAGAGAAGCTCGTCACGGTATATTACCCTGACACCGTCAACGCCATTCTGTCTGCCCCTCTCACAAAGGTCGTGAAGGGTACGCTCATCCTCCTCGTTAAAGCCTACGACAAGCGAGCCGTTGTTTTTGTACTTTACTCCAAGCTCCGAGCAGACCTCTGCCATCATCTTGGAGCCGCGGACGTTCATCCTGGCCTTCAGACTACCGGGGGCAGCGTCAAAGCCGGCGTGAACGATAGCACTGTTGGCACGGGTAGCACCAAGAGCTACGTCAGCTCCCCTCTCAAGAATACAGACGCTTTTGGTATATTTGGTAAGCTCCCTCGCCACCATACCGCCGATAACGCCTGCACCGATTATCGCAAAATCAAACATAATTTCTATCTCCGTTTTGTCAGATTTACTTGACTTATTTATTACTTAACGATATAATTATAATATAAATAAATAAGTCTGTCAACCATAGGACAAAAAATAAACGGAGGATAAAAATGATAAATATTGAAAAATACGGCTTTTCGCTGGTACGCGAAAGCCCCCTTGACGAAATAGACGCCACTCTGTACGAGCTTTCGCACAACGGATGCGGTGCGAGGATCATTTACCTCGACCGCGAGGATGAGAACAAGACCTTTGCCATAGGCTTTGCCACACCGCCGACCGACGACACGGGTGTGTTCCATATTATCGAGCATTCGGTGCTGTGCGGCTCGGAGAAATACCCGCTGAACGATCCCTTTGCCGAGCTGCTTAAGGGCTCGCTTAACACCTTCCTCAACGCGATGACCTACGAGGACAGAACGGTGTATCCCGTGTCCTCAAGATGCGAGAGCGATTTTCTGAACCTTGCCGACATATATATGGACGCGGTCTTCTCTCCAAACCTTCTTAAGAACCCCTCTATTTTCAGACAGGAGGGCTGGCATTACGAATACGATGAGGAGAGCAATACTCTGAGCTATAACGGTGTCGTATATAACGAGATGAAGGGCGTGTATTCATCTCCCGACGAGCTTGGAGCAGCAGCACTTAACTCCGCCCTCTTCAGCAACACCCCCTACTCATGCGACTCGGGCGGTGCTCCGTCAGCAATTCCAAGCCTTACCTACGAGGGCTTTAAGGCATCTCACGAAAAGCACTACCACCCCTCGGGTGCAAGAATATTCCTGGACGGCAGGATAGATCTTGACAAGCTCCTTCCCCTTATCAACGCCCACCTTGATGGATATGAAAAGCGTGAAGCCCTCTGTCTCGAGGGAAGAAGCGAGCCTCGCGACGCAGGTGTGATAAATATATCCTACGAAATATCCGAGGGTGAGGACGATCACGGTAAGGCAAGAGTCCTTTACGGCTATGTTTTCACCGACTGGTCGGATGCCGAGGGCAATCTCACAGCATCCATCCTCTGCGATCTGCTCTGCGGATCAAACGCCTCTCCTCTTAAGAAGGCCCTGCTGGACGGCGGTCTTGCCAAGGATGCACAGATGTATACCGTAAAATCCAGAGAGCAGACTCTGGTCATAGAGGTTCGCGATGCAGACGAAACCAGGCTTGACGAGATCGATGCCGTCGTAAAGAGCGTTATCTCCTCTATGATAGAGGACGGAATAGACAAGGACAAGATCACCTCTACGTTAAACAGTATAGAATTCAGACTGCGTGAGCAGGATTTCGGTGCACTTCCCACCGGAATCGTATATGCAATGACTCTTTACGGTCATTGGGTTTACTCCGACAAGCCCGAGGGAGCACTTCTCCTTGATGCTCCTATAAAGGCAGTCAGAGAGAAAATTCCGACCGATCATTTTGAAAAGGAGCTTCGCCGTATAACCCTCGACAACCCTCACAGAGCGAAGGTCATTATGCTGCCCGATAAGACACTCGGCGAGCGTAATGCAAGAGCCGAGGCAGAAGGTCTTGCCGCAATACTTGAATCAATGAGCGAGGACGAGCTTCAGAAAATTCGCGACGAGGAGGCGGCTCTTCGTCTTTGGCAGCAGAGCGAGCCCACCGAGGAGGCACTTGCCTCTATTCCCAGGCTCAGCCTTAGCGATATACCCGAAAAAAGCGACCGTCCCTTCGCCGACCTTAAGGAGCAGGATGGCGTGAAGATCATTAGATGTCCCGTCAAAACGAACGGTATAGTTTACGTTTCGCTTCTGTTTGACGCATCCGACCTTGCGGGCGACGAGCTTGTAGGTCTGTCGATGCTGGCAGCTGCCCTGTTGAACTACCCCACCGAAAAATACGACGCCCTCTCGATGCAGAACGAGATAAAGGCAAATCTCGGCAATATGTTTGCCTCCTTCACCATAGGTAATAAGAATGGCATCGCTACCCCCTATCTTAAGATAGCTGCCAAGGCGTTGGATTCAAAGCGTGGAGACGTTATCCGCCTTATCAGCGAGCTTCTCACCACAAAAATCGAGGATGCAAGCGAAATGGCAAACATTCTCGCCCAGACGAAGTCCAATATTGAGGATACTATTCTTCAATCGGGCGAGTCGGTTGCCCTCTCCAGAGCCCAGGCAGGCAGAAACGAGGTCGGTGCTGCATCGGAGCATCTCTCGGGCTACGAGGCATATCGTGTTATTTCGGAAATACTCAAAAATCAGGACAGCATCGGGGAATTTACCCTTAAGGTAGCCGCTCTTCTGCCAAAGCTTACTACAAAGGCAAGACTTACCGTTGCGGTTGCGGGAGAGGCAGACGAGAAATTTATTTCCGAGCTTATTTCCCTCTTCCCCGAGGGCATATCTCCCGAAAGAAAGAGGACGCCCATCTGTGCCGAGAAGAGCGAGTACTTCCTCCTTCCCTCCAAGGTAGCCTACGCGGTAATGGCAGGCGGATGCGACAGAGCTCGCGACAACCTCGGCATCCTTCGCGTGGCAAGGTCCATTCTGTCCTATGAATACCTCTGGAACACAGTAAGAGTACAGGGCGGTGCCTACGGAACGGGCTTCATACCAAGAAAGGATGGAGATATCGCCTTCTACTCCTACCGCGATCCCTCTCCCAACGGATCTCTCGGCTTCTACAGAGCAAGCTCGGATTACCTGCGTTCGCTGGTAAGGGATGGGGTTGATATTACAAAATTCATCATCGGTGCCATCGGTGAATACGATACGCTTATCACACCGAGAACGGCAATCGCCCTTACCACCGCCGACTATCTTAACGGCTGGAGCAGGGAGGATGAGGCGGCTGTTCGTGCCGATATGCTGAATATGACGGCAGAGGACCTTCTTACCGTAGCCGACATTATCGACGAGGCTCTCGCCGATGAGAGCATAATCATCGTCGGAGGCAGAGAGCAGCTCGACGCTCTTGATGAAAAGCCCGGTCGGATTATCACTATATAAAAAGGAAAAGGCTGAATCCTGTGATTCAGCCTTTTTTTATCTCCGTAGATTTGCTTTATTTTGCGGTCAGAACGATTACGTGATCCGCATCCTCCCACTTGAAGGTGAACAGATTCACGATAAGAGTTTTTGCCATCTCAATTCTGAAGATAAAATCACCCTCGAAGGTCTTGCCGTCACCGTAGGTGTACTCAAGCTCCTCGCCCGTAATTACGTCCTCGGCATTAAGGGTAAGATCGGAAAAGACTCTTACGTCCTCCATACGGGCAACCTGAAAATCGCCCTTCATAAATACAAGATCAACGGTTGCGAGCAGAGTGTATACGACAAGCAAAAGCACAAGTGCCAGCAGAACCGAGATTATTCCTGCGTTGCGACGAACTATATCCCTCATTGTCAAAATTCCTTTCAAAAGATATTTGAATAGTGTACTATAAAGATTATATCACCAAAGTGGGCGATTGTCAATATAAAAATATTTATATTGCTACGCGGCGAAAAATTTTATCCCCATAGAGAAGGTATCTTCTGTACGTCCCCTCGGTAAGCGAGTCCTTCATTTCGCGAAGCTCCCGCTCGGCGACAAGCCGCCACTCTACCACCTCGCTATGCTGCAGGGTTACCTTTGGAATAGCGTCGAGAGGCAGAAGATAGGATGCGGCGTAAACGTCGCCGCAAGCCTCGAAGCCGAGATATATAAGACTGTCGCGGCGGGCCTCTATTCCCACCTCCTCATGCAGCTCACGCAGGGCAGCATCTGGCAGCTCCTCGCCAAAGCGGGCTCCACCGCCCGAAACCTCGTATTTCAGCCCCTCGCTTTTTCTCGGATGACGCCTGGTTATCAGCAATTTCTCGCCTACCGTTACCCAGACCTCAACGCAAGGGAGATACAGCCCCTCGGGAATCTTATCTCTGTCCTCTCTTGGCAGACTGATGCCCGCCTTGTTCCCCTCGGCATCGCGAAGCTCCCATATCTCATTCATAATCAGTCCTGCTTTAAGTGAACGTCGAGCTGGTTATAGGGAATGATGATTCCGCTCTCGTCAAAGACCTTCTTCACCGACTCGAGAATATCAAACTTTACCGTCCAATAATCACCGCTCTTAACCCATACGCGGGCAGTGAGATCAATACTGCTCTGACCGCACTCCGAAACTCTGACGAAGGGCTCGGGATCTTCAAGGACGAGATTGTGTGCATCGCAAACGGTCATAACGAGAGCCTTCGCCAGCTCAACGTCATTATCGTATGAAATAGAGAAGGTAAAATCCACGCGGCGAAGCTCCTTCTCGGAGTAGTTGATTATATTAGCGTTAGAAAGCGTGCCGTTTGGAACGTAGATAACCTTGTTATCGGGTGTGCGAAGCTTGGTACAAACGATCTGAATATCCTCAACCGTGCCCGCTACCGTCGTATCAAGCAGGGCCTCAATATAATCGTCCACCTTGAAGGGCCTGGTGAAGAGGATAATAATTCCGCCCGCCAGGTTAGAGAGGGCACCGTTTACCGCAAGACCTGCACAAACGCCGAGGGATGTGACAAGGGCGGTAAGTCCGCTGGTATCTATTCCGAGATAGCCTACAAGGCAGATAGCAACGACGATCTTCGCCGCCGTCTTGCCTATATATGTTATTGTTTTCACCAGCGTCTTGTCGTGCTTGGGATTGTTTTCGAGCCTCTTCTGTATTCTGCGTGTTACCACGTTAATGACCTTGAAGCTGATAAGAAGTATGAGAAGGGATATGATTATCTTGATTCCCGTATTAAGACACCAATTTATTACCGTAGCGATCACCGCCGATGTGGTGTCGCCACCGATGTCAGCGGTCGTTTCTAATAAAAATTGCATTATTTTTTCCTTTCAATAGATATTTTTAAAAAATCAAAAAATACGACTTTTACATAAATTATATCATAAAAAAAAGACCGTAGCAATATAAATTTGTTAACATTTTCAACTTTTTATTGACGATTTCGCAAAAATGTTGTATAATTATGTGACGCTGAATTAAAGGAGGCCTTTATGAAGCAGAAGAAAAACAAGAAGAAAAGGTGGATAAAGCCCCGACATAAGGTTGTACGGGCGTTGCTTGAAATTCCCATTTCCTTGCTATGTAAAATACGCTACGGCGTTAAGATAACAAAATTCAGAGAGGATAAAAAAAGGCCCTATCTCATCCTCTACAATCACCAGACTGCATTTGACCAATTCTTCGTCGGTGCGGCCTTCCGCGATCCTATATACTACCTTGCCACCGAGGATCTGTTCTCCAACGGCTGTGTATCCTCGCTTATAAAATACCTGGTAGAGCCTATTCCTATCAAAAAGCAGACCACCGACGTCAAGGCTATAATGAACTGCATCCGCGTGGCGAGGGAGGGCGGCTCTATTGCCATCGCACCAGAGGGCAACCGTACCTACAGCGGCGAGACCGTATATATGAGCCCCACCATAGCACCTCTGGCGAGGAAGATGGGTATGCCGATCCTGCTCTTTCGTATTGAGGGCGGGTACGGTGTGCAGCCCAGATGGAGCGACGTGACAAGGCGTGGTGAGATGTCCGCCTACGTTTCGCGGGTTATTGAGCCCGAGGAATATAAGGAAATGACCGACGACGAGCTCTTCACCCTGATCCGCGACGGTCTGTATCAGAACGAGGCTAGGGTAGATAAAAAATACGTACATAAAAAAAGTGCCGAATATATCGAGCGTGCCATATACACCTGTCCCGACTGCGGTCTTGCAACTCTTGAGAGCCGCGGTGACACCGTGGAGTGTAAGAGATGCGGTAAGAAGGTGAGATACCTTCCCACAAAGGAGCTTGAGGGTGTGAATTGCGAATTCCCCCACCACTTCATTCTCGATTGGTATAACGCACAGATGGATTTCATAAACTCGCTTGACCTCACCCCTTAT
>JAZQDF010000286.1:0-2167 GCA_045546635.1 Eubacteriales bacterium | reverse complement strand
GCTAAGGATAACTTAGCTCTTATTTTTTTACTTTTTTCTACCCCTTACCTTGAGCGGAAACGGGACAGTTTTTAGGCAAGCCTTCGCTTTTTTGCCAAGCGAAGAGAAGGAACATCTAATTCGTACAGAAAGTGTAAATTGAAATAATGTTATCCTGAGCGGCAAACATTTCCCGCACCAGGATAAAGACCGGGATAGATTCCGGTCTTTTTTTGTTCGCAGATACATATATAGTGTTGCAAAAATTCTTTCGGTCTTTATCACGAGCGGAGACGTGAAGAGTATAAAAAAGGTGGGACGCTTTGTCCCACCTTTTGATTTAGCTCGGGTTATTCGGGGAGGCTGATGCATTTTTCGGGCTTGAGAAGCCTACCGATAGCACGAAGCGGATGATTGTTGGCTATATCAAGCAACACCAATGCCATATTATGCGAGAGCAGGCCCTCGCTGGCGTAGGAGATAGAACGAAGGCTCATCGACCTTACCGTCTGCCAACCGAAATACGCATTCTTTATCTTCGTTTCCTTGTCGGGCGTCTTCTTACCCAGCTTCTCAATACTGTAGATGACCTTAAAGCCGAGATTTATCGCACCGAACAGGAATTTACCGCCCGCCGTCTTATAGGAGCGAAGGGGCGTATTAAGGTCATAAGGACGCTTGATCTCGGGGGAGGCGATTTCCCTGCCGATAAGGTCATCAAACTGACCGTCGGTCATAGAGAGGAGGGCTTCCCTGCCCGAGCCGTAAAGAGCTGTATACTTAGGATCCTCAACAGCATCCTCGCCGTCGGTAATACAACGGCATTCATACAGAACCACGTTGTCGGCATCCGAGCAAAGCTCGAAGCGGTAAAGACCGCGAATAAGCCTCCACTCGCCGTTCACGAAATGGCGAAGCCTGTCAAGAGGAATATCCACCGTAACGGTAGCACGCTCGGAGGGATCAAGATACACCTTAGTAAAGCCGCGAAGCTCACGCCGAGGTCTTACGATCCCCTCATCCTGCGGATTCGTATATATTGCAACGGTGGTGCCACCTGCCACGTCACCGATATTCTTGACCTCCACGCTTACCCGTACGCTGTCGCCGTCCTGGCTTACACGCATATTGCTGTATGCAAAATCGGTGTAGGAGAGGCCGAAGCCAAAGGGATATTTTACAGGAACGCCATAGGTCGAATAATATCTGTATCCGACGAAAACGCTCTCCTTGTATCTGTCATTGGCGGTTTTTGTAAACTCGTCTGCAAAGGGAACGTCAGAAAGTGCGTGAGGCCAGCTCTCCGCAAGTCTGCCCGAGGGATTTGCCCTGCCGAACAGAAGCTCGTACACAGCCTCGCCTCCCATCTCACCGGGAAGGTACATATTAAGTATAGCGTCAACCGAGTGATCAAAGCTCATATCAACCGGCGATCCGCCGAACATAACGAGGACGATCTTCTTGCCTGCCTTCGCAAGAGACAGCAATAAATCAAGCTGATTATGAGGCAGATCAAGGGTTTTTCTGTCAAAGCCCTCGCTTTCTGCATACTCCGAGAGACCGCCGAAGAAGATGACGGTATCCGCGGCAGAAGCCTTATCCATAACCGCCTCCGCAAGCCTCTTATCCACCTCGAAGGAATTGACGTTATATCCACGCTCATACTCGTATTTTACGCCGTGAGAGTCGAAGGCCATCTTTGGAGTCACAAGCTTATATGGATGAAGCAGAGAGGAGCCTGCTCCCTGATAACGCATCTTCTCAAACATATCGCCGACCACGAGATAGCTTCTGCATTGGCAGAGAGGAAGCACCTTCCCTTCGTTCTTCATCAGAACGGCACTGTCAACGGCAAGCTCCTTTGCAAGCTCGGCGTGGGCGAGGAATCTATCCTCGCTATCTCTCTCAAGAGCCATACCTCTCTTAACGATCTCAAGAACGCGACGGACGGCGGTGTCAACAACGTCAACAGAAAGCTCGCCGCTATTTACCGCGTCAATAAGCACCTGTCTGTTATGACCGATATCACCGGGCATCTCAAGATCAAGGCCGCATTTAAGACCGAGAGTCCTGTCGTTTACCGCTCCCCAGTCGCTCATAACGAGTCCCTCGTAGCCCCAATCGTCACGAAGAACGCCGTTAAGAAGCTCTTCGTTCTCAGAGGCATATTTACCGTTTATCTTGTTGT
>JAZQDF010000285.1:0-3560 GCA_045546635.1 Eubacteriales bacterium | reverse complement strand
TATTGCAACAGCGAGTGTGCCGCCGAAAACACTCCAAGCAATTACTGGTTTAACGATCTCGTTGCGTTTTTCCCAGAGTTTTTTGATGTTTTCCATTCAAGCAATCCTCCTTCTTAGAATAGTTGCCAATGAAAATTCATTCGAATTTTCTCGGCTTTGCCTGCATGTTGTGGACACGCCTTGCTATTTTGTCCGTCGCCTTTGGCGTTACCGCCACGGCAGTAAAAAGGCAAAATCAGCCTATTTTCCCCGCCGTTCCGAGTTAAGACAACACCGACAAAAATCCGGTCGCACACTCCTACAGTCTTCGCAGAGTTCGTCCCTCTGTGCAAAAAAGCCCAAACCCCTTGAAAATGCTGCACTTTTCACAATTTTTGACCACAATTCTGACGGAGAATAAAGTCAAATTCACGCAAAAAAATAACGAATATTTTTTTGATAATGTGATAAAATAGTATTGAAAAATATTTGATTATGTGTTATAATCAATGCATCTAATACTTTGATTAAGTGGAGGTACGACCGTGAAAAGGAAAATATACGACCAACTGCTTGCCTGGAAAAATGATTCGTCAAAGAAGACTGCACTGCTTATTGACGGTGCACGGCGAGTCGGAAAAAGCTATGTTGCCGAGGAGTTCGCAAAAAACGAATACGATTCTTACATCCTTATTGATTTCAACCGTGCGGGAAAGGATGTGCACGATCTCTTTGACAAATATCTTGACGACCTTGACTCGCTGTTTATGTTCCTGTCGCAATACTACAACAAAAAGCTTTATCCCGGCAGATCCTTGATTATCTTTGACGAGGTTCAGCTTTGCCCGAGGGCACGTGCGTCAATAAAGTTCCTGGTTGCAGACGGCAGGTTTGATTACCTTGAAACAGGCTCGCTTGTGTCGATCAAAAAGAACGTAAAGGACATTGTCATCCCCTCTGAGGAGCGACATATAAAGATGTTTCCAATGGATTTTGAGGAATTCTTATGGGCACTTGGGAATGATACGCTGATGGATCTTATCCGTATGTGCTTTGATAAGCAGCGTCCAATGGGACAGGCGATGCACCGAAAGGCCATGGACTATTTCCGTCAATATCTTATCGTTGGCGGAATGCCACAGGCAGTGCTGGAATATGCCGAGACTCGTGATTTTGACCGCGTCGATGCTATTAAGCGAGACATTCTGGAGCTGTACCGTGCAGACATAACGAAGCACGCTGCAGGATATGAGCTGAAGGCGGCAAGCATCTTTGATGAGATTCCTGCCCAGCTGTCAAAGCACGAGAAGAAGTTCAAGCTTTCCTCAATAAAAAAAGAAGCCAGATTCCGCGACTACGAGGACGCGATCTTCTGGCTTACCGACGCGATGATAATCAACCCCTGCTACAACACCACCGAGCCGTCGGTGGGACTTAAGCTTAATATGACGCGTATGACAATGAAATGCTATATGGCCGACACGGGTTTGCTCATCAGCCACGCATTTGATGAAAATACTATACTTTCCGAGCAGCTTTATAAAAAGCTCCTCTTTGACAAGCTTGAGGTAAATAACGGAATGATAGTTGAAAACATCGTGGCACAAATGCTTCTGGCAAGGGGACACAAGCTCTATTTCTACTCCAACCCCTCAAACGCAGATAAGGACTCAAAGATGGAGATAGATTTCCTTATTTCCAAGAGCAGAATTACCTCAAGGCACAATATTTCACCAATAGAGGTCAAGTCGGGCAAAAACTACACCCTCACCTCGTTGAAAAAATGCATAAAAAAATACGGCGAGCAGCTGCATACGCCGTATGTTATTCATCCTGCCGACCTTAAGATTGAGGATGGCGTGGTATATCTTCCACTCTATATGACGATCTGTCTGTAAGCGGATAAAGGCTTTGTATATAAAAGTAACCCCCGAGGCTTGTGCCTCGGGGGTGTTATGTTATAAAATATTTGTGGTGACTTGAAATTCCTAATTATTTGTACTCATCATAAAGAGCATCAACAGTCATAATAGCTTCACGGGTGGTAGAACCACAGTACTGAAGCACGAGAGCGTTATCCTTGTGAGCATAATTTGTTTTCTCTGTCTTGTCAAGAGTCTTCCAAGCGGTGATGACATAATCCGCTGCATCATTGCCATCTGCATCAACAATTTTATGACTAGCTGGTACAGTGGTAGAAGTGGTCTGCTCAAATCTAGAATCCTCATACATCTTGCAGAAGGAATTTGAGATAGAAATTGTAGCATCAGATGCGATATTCATCGCTTTTTCAATGTTGGTTACAACGAGAAGAGCACTTCTACCCTGTGTAGTACCAACGTTAACGTTTTCGAGTTTAAGGGTTCCCTTTACATTAACTGCGATAGGACCGCTACCGCCTGCGGTTGCACCAACAAGAGCTGCAACGGATCTACCACCGATAACAGTGCTGTTTTTGATTGAAACATTCTCAATCTCGAGAGATCCACCTGAACCACAGCCGCCACAAAGGAGAGCTACGTTTCCTGCATCAGGAACTCTTACATTAAGATTTTCGAAGGAAATATTTGAGATAGTAACCTTGTGATTTGCTTTTGCAACGAGTGCTGCTGCCTGGTAATTTGCTGCGATACCACTGGTATTGGTTGTACTAGTAGAGAAGAATTTATTGGATGCAACATTCTTAATAACTGCGTTATTGGTACCGGTAATGGTAACTGCACCCTTAGTTTCAGAAATTGCAATAGTTGCACCACTGAGGTCCACAGTGCCATTTACTGTAATGTTAAGGGATATACCTTCTGCTGCGGAATTGTACTGCTCGATAACATAAGCATACTCTCTGCCGTTAGCTACAGTTGCAGACATCTCGGATCCTTCAATTTTGAAGCTAGCAGGCTTATCAGCCTCGGTAATGCCGAGAGAAAGACTGAGTGTCATCCAATCGTTAGAACCCTTGGTTTCGCCCTCATACTCTGCGGGAGCAAGGATCTTGCCTGTTGCATCATCTACGTAAACTACGCAGTTCTTCTGTACGTCATAGTAGAAGGTTCTGCCGTTGTAAAGAGGTTTATAATCTTCAACATCAAAGCCAGACTCTTCAAAAATATCAAATACATCAAGAGGAGACTTAATGTCTCCTGTAATTTTTGCAGATGCAAGAAAAACGTTCATCTGTCTAACTGCAGAAATGTCATTAGACTCATTTGCCTTCTTGATAATGCTGCTAAATGTGGGGATCAGAACTGCGGCGAGGATCGCGATTACAGCAACAACGATCACAAGCTCAACAATTGTGAAACCCTTTTTGTTAGTGTTTCTCATTTTTGTTTTCTCCTTAAAAAAGTTTAAGTTTTGTGGAATAGGTCTTGAGAATTCGAAGCTCCGAGTGGGAATATAAAACAGCCATTCGGTCAACACTTTTTATTAATGTTGACTTAGTTTTTATTCCCGAATCAAACTCTCAAATCAGCTCTGTCAAAGACGAAAATCAGAGCCAGAAAATAAGTGCAAGAGCTATTGCAACAGCGAGTGTGCCGCCGAAAACACTCCAAGCAATTACTGGTTTAACGATCTCGTTG
>JAZQDF010000284.1:0-2210 GCA_045546635.1 Eubacteriales bacterium | reverse complement strand
CGTTACAGTTAAGCTCAGACTTTTCCAGCTTATTCACGCTGCCCTGACATTCAGACGTGGCTTGTACGAAGAAAAAAGAGCAAGAAGGATAAAATATGTCGGAGAATAAAATGAGTGACATTATCAAGGCATCTATCGAGGGTATAAAAAGCTTTACCGATATGGAGACCGTCATCGGAAACGCCATTACAACGCCAAGCGGAGTAACGGTAATACCCGTATCAAAGGTAGCAATGGGAATCGCCACGGGCGGCATCGATTACGGTGGCTCGCGAGGTGAGTCCGAGCAAAATTTCGGCGGTGGCGGTGGCACGGGACTGTCAATTACCCCCGTAGCATTTCTTACCGTCGGACGCGACGCAGAGGTAAGTCTCATACACGTCAATTCAAGCGGCGGTGATGTTGATAAGATAGTAGGCCTTATCGAACGGGCACCCGAGATAATCGAAAAAATCAAGGGTGCATTGTCATAAATTTCAATGAATACTAACTGCTTTATCCTCCAATGATAACTAAAAAAGGTTGTTTTGGAGGCATAAATGAGAAGAGATAACAGGGCGACGTATATTGCGGCACTTTTGCTGGCGGCTATACTGTTCTCCTTTTTAACAATATACGCATTTGGTGAGCATCACGAGGGCGGTTTTTCGCTAAGTGCTCATTCTGCCGTGCTTTATCAGCCGCAAACCGAGACTTTTCTATATTTAAAGAATGCCGACCGACGACTGCCGATGGCAAGCACCACGAAGATTATGACCGCCCTGATAGCCCTTGAGAGCTGCGGAATGGAGGAGCTTGTTGAGATCGACGGCTCTGCCATCGGAACGGAGGGCTCGTCTGCATATCTGAAGATGGGCGACGTTCTCACTATGGAGGAGCTTATCTATGCCCTGCTGCTGCAGAGTGCGAACGACGCGGCGGTTGCAATAGCCTGTCATATCGGCGGTGACGTCGAGGGCTTTGCCGACCTTATGAACGGGAGGGCCTGTGAGATGGGGCTTACCGATACTCATTTTGAGAACCCGCACGGTCTTGACGGTGATAAGCATTACACCACGGCAAGAGAGCTTGCTATAATAGCCTCTTACGCATTAAAAAACGAGGATTTCAAAAGAATAGTATCTACCTATAAAAAGAGCTTTCACACCGAGGAGCGAAGCCGAACCTACGTAAATCACAACAAGCTGCTTCATCTGTACGACGGATGCATCGGAGTAAAGACCGGCTTTACTAAAAAAAGCGGCAGATGTCTTGTGGGAGCGGCCGAGCGGGACGGCCTTACCTTTATTACCGTAACGCTTGATGCCCCGAGCGACTGGCGTGATCACTCGCTTATGCTGGATTACGGCTACGAAAGGCTTGAGCGTGTGGTATTTGCAAACGCCCTTGACCATATGTACAGATTGCCCGTAATTGAAGGCGAGGCAGATCATCTTACGGTATTGAACACCGAGGGAGCCGAGCTTATCAGAGAGAGGTCGGAGGGCGAGATCGCCGAGCATATAAGACTCGTAAGATATGCCGTAGCCCCCATAAGACGCGGAGATATTCTCGGCGAGATTATCTACACGATTGACGGCGAGGAGACGGCGAGAGTGCCACTTATTGCCGCAGAGACGGTAAACAAAAAGGAAAAGGACGGATTTATTCGTAAGATCCTATCAATATTTGACTAACAAACAGCAAACTGGAGAGAACTATGGAAAAGATAAGACTTCAAAAATTTGTAGCAGACTCGGGACTGATGTCAAGAAGGGCTGCCGAGGCTGAGATAGAGAGAGGCAATTTCTCGGTCAACGGACACCTGGCAAGCGTGGGAACGAAGATCGATCCCGCGTCCGACGTTGTTGCCTACAAGGGCAAGCGTATCAGATACGAGAAAAAGAAATACACCTATATTATGCTGAACAAGCCGAGAGGATATCTGTCCTCTACCACCGACGACAGAGGCAGAAAGTGTGTTACCGATCTGCTTGACGGTGTTGGCGCAAGAGTTTATCCTGTGGGCCGACTTGATATGATAAGCGAGGGTATGATACTTCTCACCGATGACGGCGAGCTTAAGAACCGCCTCACTCATCCAAGTCACACCATTCCCAAGATATACCGTGTTAAGGTTGGCGGCTCGGTAAGTGAGAGCCAGCTTGATATTCTCACCTCCCCTCTTGAGATCGACGGCTATAAGATCAAGCCTGTGGACGTTATCATCA
>JAZQDF010000283.1:0-5763 GCA_045546635.1 Eubacteriales bacterium | reverse complement strand
GCATACTGCTCTTACCGCCGCATTCATTCCGGGAGCATCGCCGCCCGAGGTAAGAATTCCAATCCTTTTTATTTCACTCATTTTAAGAATCCTCGCTGATAAAAGTTTAACTATGTTATTATACAACACTTTTTTAAATTTATCAATCCCTAAATTGTGCTTTTTTTGATTTTTTTAAAAAATTCTTTTACCCCGTCAAGAGAATATCACCCAAAAAAATGCAAAAAAAGACCGCGTCGGCAGTTGTTTTACGTTCACCTTAATAACATTTGAACAAATAATATTAAAAAATTGGTATAATTATTGACAAATCGGGCAAATAATGATATAATATTTTAGAATTTTACGGACATTTGATAAAAATTCAATTTTTTAGAGATTGGAGAGTGTAAAATGGAGATTGCACTTATTGCAGACGATAATAAAAAAGAGCTTTTGGCACAGTTTTGTATCGCGTATTGCGGAATTCTGAGCCGTCATCATATATGTGCCACTCACACAACGGGAAGCTACGTTTCCGATGCAACAGGACTTGAGATAGATAATTATATGCCCGGCTCGGGCGGTGGCCTTGAGCAGATCAACTCGCGAATTTCATATAACGAGATCGACCTGGTATTCTATTTCAGAAGCACCAACGTTGCCAAGGAGCCTACCGAGGCAGAGCAGGATCTCTTCCGCCTTTGCGACGTGAACAACATTCCTCTCGCGACGAATATCGCTACCGCCGAGGTTCTCGTTACCGCACTTGACGCGGGCAGCTTCGACTGGCGTGAGTTCATTAACCCAAGAAGTGCATATAACCAGAGAAAGAGAGCACTTAACAAATAATCGGCTAAAACGGAGGCTTTGTCCCATTTTGGGTTGTCGCCCTCCGTTTTGTCTTTATATGAGGTATCTGATGATCAGCAGGGTAAAGGTTAAAATTGAATCAAGCATAGAGGATCTTAACGACGCAGGACTGCCCGAGGGGGATATAGAGCGTGACACTGTCGAGGCCGACGGCTTCTACCGCTATGACGGCGGAGATATACATCTCAGCTACAGCGAGGAGCGTGAGGGCGGAAAGATCCGCACCGAGATAATTTCGGTGGGCGGCGGAATTCGCGTTGTTCGCAACGGTGCCGTGGACAGCAATATGTATTTTTCCGAGGGTGAGAGTCACAGCTCGGTATACACCATCCCTCCCTACAGCCTTGACGCTACCGTATATACCCGCCGCATCAGACTGGAGCTTGACTCGGAGGGTGGTAGGATCGACCTTCTTTACAATATAAAAATAGGTGGTGCCGACAGATCGGCAAGAATGAAAATATGGATATCCAGGCCTTTAAGTCAGAACTGAAAAACGGAAAGCCCGGCGGCGTATATCTCTTCACCGGCGAGGAGGATTATCTTGTCAGATATTATCTGAAAGCCCTTCGCGACAGCATCGTGGGTGACGAGGCCTTTGCCGTATTCAACAACCCCGTCTTTGACGGCGAGGAGGTTGATTTTGCGGCTATTACCGAGGCGGTGAAGGCTCCGCCGATGATGAGCGACTACAAGCTTATCGAGTGGCGTCACGCAAGCTTTCTTAAGCTTACCGAGAGCGAATGCGTAGCCCTTGAGGAACTTATCGATGCCTGCATCGAGCATCCCGAGTCGGTGGTGGCGTTTACCGCAGACGACGAATGCGTAGATTTCGGAACGCCGAAGCGTCCCTCTCCCTTCATAAAACGCTTTGATAGTAAAATTAAAATATTACGCTTTGAAAAATCAACCGAGAACCAGCTTTACGCCTGGTTAAAGAAGCACTTCAATGCACAGGGCGTTGAGGTTGGTCTTGATACGGTGAAGGCTCTCGTCTTCCGCAGCGGCAGGTCTATGGACGTGCTGGTGGGCGAGGTCGACAAGCTATGTGCCCTTGCACTCTCCCGAGGCAAGAGCGTGGTAACGCCCGAGGACGTCAGCGAGGTTGCCTCCTCTACTCCCGAGTGCGATACCTTCGCACTCTCCAACGCCATCCTTGACAGAAGCAAGCCGCGTGCCTATCTTGCCCTTGAGGAGATGAAGCAGCGGCGTGTGGACTACACCGTAATTATGTCTATGGTGGCGAGGACCTTCGACGATCTCTGTGCGGTGTCACACCTGCTTGACGAGGGACTAAGTGCCAATGAGATCGAGGAGAAGCTCTCGATGAATAAATACAAGCTCAAGATGTATATCTCCGCGGCGAAGCGGTACGACACCGAGAGGCTTAGCGAGATAATATGCGACCTTGCCAGAGCCGATGCGGGCTCGAAATACGGCGGTGTTACAGGCTACTGTGCCGTCGAGCTGTTCATTTCGCGAAATCTCTGATAGCTATATCTATTTGAAAAACATAAACCGAAAGGAAACGAAAAATATGAAAAGAACACTCAGTCTGATCCTTGCGATCACGCTTATTTTCAGCTGCCTTGCCTGCCTCAGCTCCTGCGACAAGGAAAAAATGGGCACGGGAGCCTGCGAATATCTTGAGAGCCGCGATATTTCCGGACGAGATATAAAGTACGTGGAGATCTGCATCAAGGACTACGGTAAAATGGTAGTTCTGCTTGACGCCACCACCGCACCCGTCACCGTAGAAAACTTTGTAAGCCTTGCCGAGAGCGGCTTCTACGACGGACTTACATTTCACAGAATTATCGGCGACTTTATGATCCAGGGCGGCGATCCCGATGCCAACGGCAGAGGCGGCAACAAGGACAAGGACGGCAACGAGATCAATATCAAGGGCGAGTTTGCCTCCAACGGTCACAATAACGACATCAGCCACAAGTACGGCGTTATCTCTATGGCACGCTCGAGCGAGCCCAACTCTGCCTCCAGCCAGTTCTTCATCTGCAACGCCGACGCATCAAGCTCGCTTGACGGCAACTACGCCGCATTCGGCTACGTTGTAGAGGGACTCAGCGTGGTTGATGAGGTGACGCGTGACTTTTTCCCCAAGACCGACTACTACGAGTATTACGCACAGTATATGCTCACAAGCGAGCCCACCTACTATTACTACTGGAATATGTATGGCAACGGTGCCATCTCCGACAAGGACGATCAGCCTGTTATCAAGTATATCAAGGTGCTTGACTCCTGGGAAAAATAAAACCTAAGACAATTTCTATGAAGCTATATATACCCGAAAACTATAAATCGCCAATGGACCTTTACAGAACGCAGAAGGCGATCTCATTTATAAAGCAGACCTTCCAGATAAAACTTGCCGAGGCACTTAATCTGAAGCGTGTGTCCGCCCCCCTCTTCGTTACCGAGGCATCAGGCCTTAACGACAACCTTAACGGCACCGAGCGTCCCGTAGCCTTTGACGTGCCTGCGGTGGGCGAGAGCGTGCAGGTGGTTCACTCGCTGGCAAAATGGAAGCGTCTTGCCCTTCACGAATACCATTTCTACGTTGGCAACGGCCTTTACACCGATATGAACGCCATCAGGCGTGACGAGGAGCTTGACAACATCCACTCCATCTACGTCGACCAGTGGGACTGGGAGAAGGTCATCACAAGAGAGGACAGAACTCTCGACTATCTGAAGGAGATAGCACAGAAAATAGTAAACGTTATCTGCGACACGAACGATCTGCTTCGGGTGGATTTTCCCGAGCTGAATGCAGAGCTTTGCCGCGATATGTACGCCATAACCACCTCTGACCTTGAGGATATGTACCCGGATCTGACACCGAAGGAGCGTGAGGACGCCATTACGAAGAAGCACCGTACCGTACTGCTTATGCAGATCGGTGGCAGGCTGAAGAGCGGCAAGCCCCACGACGGGCGTGCCCCCGACTATGACGACTGGTCGCTGAACGGCGATATCCTCTTCTATAACGACACCCTGGGGCGTGCATTTGAAATCTCCTCAATGGGTATCCGCGTAGACGCCGAGTCGCTTGACCGCCAGCTTACCGAGCGTGGCTGCGACGACAGACGCTCGCTTCCCTTCCACAGGATGCTGCTGGCAGGCGAGCTGCCCCTGACCGTCGGCGGCGGTATCGGTCAATCAAGACTCTGTATGCTGATGATGGGCTCCGCCCATATCGGTGAGGTTCAGTCATCAATTTGGGATAAGGAAACCGTTGAGGGCTGTAAAGCCGCAGGAATAAAGCTATTGTAATATTTCACTATTTACAGTAATATAACACAACGCAAAAAAGCGACTCATCCGAGCCGCTTTTTTTAATTCCGAATTCTGCATTCTTCATTCTGCATTCTGAATTCTGCATTCTTTAAATGTACTGATCACAGTACACGCACTTGCCGTACTCGTCAAAGAGGCGTTTTACGCCACGCTCGGTGCGGCTGATGCAATGGGGGTTTTGGCAGACCACACCCGGCCTCTCCTCGCCCTCAAGACGGCGGTCGTCAACACCCTTCGTGCCAAGGAGCATAAGGATAAGTGCCATACGTATGTATCTGCCGTACATCGCCTGGTCAAAGTAATCCGCCCTGGGATCGTCGTCCACGTCCACGTTGATCTCGGTCACACGGGGCAGCGGATGCATTATGGAAAGATCCTCCTTCGCCATAATAAGCTTTGATGCGGTAAGCTCGTAGGAGTCCTTCAGTCGCTCGTATTCCTCTCGCGACTCAAAACGCTCGGCCTGGATCCTGGTCATATAGAGAATATCCAGGGAGGGAATAGCACTCTCAAGATTCTCAGTCTCCACGTACTCACAGCCACCGGTGAAAAGATGATCGTCCTTCACGTAATCGGGGAGAGTAAGCTCCTCGGGGGAGATAAGCACGAAGCGGACGTTGTCATACCTTGACATCGCCGCAATAAGCGAATGAACCGTTCTACCGTATTTAAGGTCGCCGCAGACACCGATAACAAGGTTGTCGAAGCGGCCCTTTTTCTTATATATGGTAAGCAGGTCGGTAAGCGTCTGGGTAGGATGAAAATGACCGCCGTCGCCGGCATTGATGATGGGGACGGTGGCAACGCGGCTGGCAACCACGGGGGCACCCTCCTTCGGATGTCGCATAGCGATAATATCCGAGTACGCACTTACCATTCTGACGGTATCCGCAACCGTCTCACCCTTCGCGACAGAGGAGGAGCCCGCCTGGTCAAAGCCGAGCACCTGACCGCCGAGACTCATCATAGCCGAGGTAAAGGACAGACGCGTCCTGGTAGACGGCTCAAAGAACAGAGCACCGAGTATCTTACCCTTACAGCTCTCGGAATAGAGGTCGGGATGCTCCATTATATCGGATGCAAGACGGACGAGTCCGAGGATCTCGTCGGTCGTCAGATCAAGAATATTTATAAGATTTCTCATATTTTACAGCTCCCTGCTAACCAAAGTTTACAAAATACGTTATATTTACCGAATATATAGCTTTTATTTCGCACCCCAAACGGTGAGGTAGTTCTTGATACGCTCTACGTTCTCGGTATTTTTCTCATCCTCAGAGAGATACTCGATAATATCGTACACGTCAACCACCGAGTATACGGGGAAGCCAAACTCCTCGCCAACCTCTGCCATAGCAGACCTCTCACCCTTGCCACGCTCCTTACGGTCAACCATAACGAAGGTAGCCGCAACCTCAACTCCGGGAAGAGCCGCGCCGATTATATCCATAGTTTCTCTGATAGCGGTTCCTGCGGTGATAACGTCCTCGACTATGACGATCTCTTCGCCCTCAGTGGGCTTATATCCTACGAAAACACCGCCCTCGCCGTGGTCTTTTTCTTCCTTTCTGTTGAAGAAGAAGGGAACGT
>JAZQDF010000282.1:0-2953 GCA_045546635.1 Eubacteriales bacterium | reverse complement strand
GTATGGCCCGCCCTGCTGGGTACGGTTATAGGCAGCATAACGCTTGGCTTTGACGGGATAATATTTGCCGTAGCTACGGTAATCGTCGCCCTGTTAAGAGTGGCGGTCTCAATATCCGATAGGCAGGAGGACGGTGGCGTTGCCCTGTTCTGCGAAAGCCTGCTGCTGAGAATATCGGTATCTGTGCTAAGCGGCTTTGTGGTAGCGGTATACGAGGTGCTGATGCTTGGGCTAAACGAGGCAACGCTGCTGTTCGGCCTTGCAATGATAATACTCACACCGATTATCACCTTTCTTCTCTCGGGAATATGCACCACGGGAATAGACCTGTGGGAGCTGATAGATGGAAAGGAGGATATGCTCAGGCTGTCCGACCTTGAGGGGCGAGAGAGGTATGACAGAATATTCTTCCAGATCTCCTCGCTTGGTCTAATCGCCTTCATCAGTCTGTCCTTTAAGGAGGTAAGCCTGCTCGGCATATCCTTCTCCTATCTTTTTTCGGTGATAATTACCCTGCTTGTGGCCAGGAGATTCGGTGCAATACGGGCGTTGGCAACCGGATTTATCAGCACGCTGGTAATATCAGGCGAGCAAGCAGTATCCTTCGCCCTGGCAGGGCTGTGCTCGGGAATAATGATGAGCTTCGGCACAGGATACGCCATTGTGGCAGGAGGCGTGGCTTTATGCGTCTGGGCGGCCTATTCCTCGGGACTGAACGGACTGCTCTCCACCCTGCCGGAATATATGATCGGTGCGGCAATTTCTCTGCCCCTATTAAAGAAGGTAGGCGACGGAGCAAGGGATGAGCCGAGGATTGAAGGCGAGGAGCGTGCCGAGGATATGGTAGGCACTATGGCACTTGCCTATCAGAAGGATTTTTCGGGCAGCGTTGACAGACTTGACGCCGCTTTGTCCTCCCTCGCCGAGGTGGTTGGAAAATACAATTCAAGCAGCGTAAGGCTAAGCGAGGAGGAGTATCGGGAGATATTGACCGAGGCGTCAAAAAAAGCCTGTGTCAGCTGTACCGCGGCTACAGAATGCACAAAGGCGGGCATACGTCCCATTATAAAGAATACCGATGCGGTGGTAAGGCTGCTGTGCGAGGGTATAAAAATAGATCCCGCCATTCTATGTATAGACGGGGAGCGATGTGCGATGGCAGATGAGCTTGCCGTCGAGATAAACCGCGAGGTCGGTCACAGAGAACAGGAAAGATATCTGAAATCAGGTATAGGCGGTGTTGCCGACGAATACTCGCTTATGTCCGGTCTGATAGCTTCGGCGAGAGCCGAGGACGATGCCGAGCGGCGTGTAGACAGCACTATGACCGAGCCGCTGACCGAAGCTATTGAGAAATGCGGATTTAACAACGGAATAATCCGTGCCTTTGGCACAAGACGAAGGCACTTTATCCTTGCGGGCGAGGACGGGGACGGCAACAAAATCACCTCCTTCGAGCTTCGTCGCAGCATTGAGGAGGCGGCAGGCGTAAAGCTTGGTGCACCCGAATTCTACCGTCGCGGAAAAATGGCACTTATGGAATGTGACGTGCGTCCGTCATATAAGGTGAGCTATGCAACAGCGACAGAATCGGGCAGCTCGGGCGAGGTATCGGGAGATACCGCAATATGCTTTGAGTCGGGCGGAGACAGATTTTACTCGCTTATCTCAGACGGAATGGGAAGCGGCGAGACGGCTAGGGAAACCTCGGCCTTCGTAGGTGAATTTATAAGAAAAGCTATGGATATAGGAGCAGCGAAGGAGTCTCTGCTGCATCTTCTCAACCACAGCATCCGACAAAAGGGGGAGGAGTGCTCGGCCACCGTGGATCTTATGGAACTCGACCTTCTCGGTGGCGGTGCGTTGTTTATTAAAAGCGGTGCCCCACCCTCCTACGTCAAGAGAGACTCATCCATATTTCGCATCAGGTCGCAGACAGCACCCATCGGTCTTATGCGATCTATAGACAGCGAGAAGATCAGCGTACAGATCAAGGGCGGCGATTATATTTTTATGCTATCTGACGGAATTGCCGAGATATGCGAGGATGCCCCCTGGCTGCTGCTTCTTTTAGGCGAGGAGCCGCCGAGAGATCTTAAGGAGTACGCATCGCAGATATTGAGGGAGGCAAAGAAAAACTCCCCGTCGGGCGACGATATGACGGTGACGGTTATAAAGGTCGAATGTGTGTGATCAAAATTCCCCCGCTGTCATATAATGGTATTGAACCCCGAAAGGAGGGCAATATGAAGATCATAGTTATGAGCTCGCCAAAGGCATTGCGACGCCTGCTCGCCAAGATATTCGGCGTTGAGCTTACGAAAAAGCAATCATAAGCAACATAATTATTATAAAAAACGCGGTTTTGCAAACAATTATTTGCAAAACCGCATATTTTATTTAAGCTTATCAACAAAGCGTTGGATTTTTTCAAGTGCCTCCTGAATATGCCTTACAGAATAGGCGTAGGATATCCTGGCGTACCCCTCACCGCACTCTCCAAATGCCGTACCGGGGACGATAGCACATTTTTCCTCCTTAAGCAGTCGCTCGCAGAACTCCTCAGAGCTGAGACCAAAGCCGCCTATATAGGGATAGATATAGAACGCACCCTCGGGCGTCATCGTAGGAAGCCCGATCTTATTAAGCCCCTCGGTGATAAAGACGCGGCGGCGATTATACTCGGCACGCATCTCGGCAATATCCTCATCGCCGTTTTTAAGTGCCTCCACGGCGGCAAACTGAGATACTGTCGGAGCACACATTATAGCATACTGATGAAGCTTGGTCATCTGCTTTATCCATACGGCAGGGCCGAGGATATAGCCCAGTCTCCATCCCGTCATAGCATACGCCTTCGAAAATCCCGATGCGATGACCGTACGCTCTGCCATACCGTCTATAAGTCGGATCGTAGCCATGTCGTTCTGTGAGCCAAGGTGTTGGGTCTAGT
>JAZQDF010000281.1:0-5262 GCA_045546635.1 Eubacteriales bacterium | reverse complement strand
CATCGAGGAAATCATAGTTCACACCGCCGCCGATATCGGCAAGGCGGCTAAGCAGCCTGCATCCCTCGGTATGTGCGTTATAATCGTAGGAGTGGGTAAGCACGCTGATGGTGGAGAGAGAAATGCCCGCATCCTTCATCTTCTGTGCCATATCAACGGCCTTTACAGGCTCGTTGGCATACTGCTTACCGTCGCTGATAAGCATTACCTGCTTCTCCTCAAAGCTCATATCCTTTATAAGCTCATACGCCATATTGAGCGACGAGCCCACGAAGGTGCCCTGAGTAGGCTCCACCTCCTGGATCATTTTATAAAGCTCATCTCTGCACTCCGAGAGCTTGGTAGGCGTAAGCTCCACCCTGCTCTCACCCGCAAGGGTGACGAAGGCCACGTAATCGTCGTCGTCAAGTATGGAGACAAGCTTCGCCGCTGCCTCCTTAGCTATAAGAAGCTGACGGGGCAGAGAGTGATACATACTTCTGGATATATCTATAACGATGGTATAAAGCTTGGCATCCTTATTGGCGTTGCCGAAGTTAACGGGAAGAAGCTCCTCAAGGAGATCAAAGGTATCGTCCTCCTGATTATGCATAGAAAGGTCGCCGAGAGTAATAAGGCTCTTTCCGTACTGAGAAACGGCAAGATCAACAGAGTGGATAAAGGCGTAGATGTTATCGATCTTTCGAATATCAACGTTAGAAAGAACGATCTCGTCGTACTTCACAAGATCCTCTATAGTATAGGGAACCCTGCCGCTGTAGGAGTTGATAACGTAATCGTCGATCACCGCACTGTCACCGTACATCTGCGAAACGGCGGTAACGTCAGAGCGTTTTTCGGTGATGAGCAGAATACTTCTCTGCCCCGCTACGGTCTGGGTAAGATTATAATAATTGTTATAGGGCGAGCTGTCGCCGGTTGCGTTAAGCTCCACGCGGTAATCAAACACGCCCGACGTATCGGTAGGCAGAGTGAAGGTAGCAATATTCATACCCACGTCGGCCTTGAATACGTTGGTATCGATCTTGGTATACTCGCTTTCCTCCTCGCCCCTGACGTACAGATCGAGGATAACGTCGTTCTTCACGCTGGACTCAATAAGCAGCTCAAGGGTGCTGTCGTGATTCAGATAGGTGGCCGCATTGTAGGTGGCGTCGGATATCTGTATCTCGCTCTCACCCTCACGGAGATTGTTGTCAAGATATATAGCATCAAGCTTTATTCCCTTGGCAACCAGTCTTGAAACCGCCGCCGCAGCTCTACCGTCTGCAGTAGTGTCAAAGCCGTCGGTGATAAGCACGATACGCTTGATCTCACCCTCACCAAACAGATTAGCGGTAAAATCAAGTGCCGCCGCGATATCGGTGCCGCTGGCGTCAATATCGGCCTCGCTGACGCTCTTTATTTCGGTGCCTGCCGATGAGAGTATCTGGGTATCCTTACCGAAGCAGATGACACCCATCATAGACTTTGAGGGCAGCTTCTTCTCTATTTCCTGAATGTATCGGTCGATCTCGTCAAGATTACGGTTCGAGGAATAGGAGACGTCGGCAAGAACGTAGACCTTCGTTCTGGTCATAACCGTGGTATGCACCAGCCCTGCCGCCGCAAGCGACACCGAGATGATGATAAGAATATGGATCACAAGGGAGGCTATCCATCCCTTAGTGCGATTGTCCTTACTTACGGAGATAAAATAAGGAACGAGCAGGGCCGCCGCAAGCGGAATTGCAAGCAGAAGCCAGTACGGATTATCGAAGCTGATATTTCTCATAGCAATATACCATCCAATCCGCACAGAATACTACGGCGAGCAGCACGAAAAGAAGCACAACGGGATCGTACTGACCGTCGGTTTTGTCATAAGATTTAGTACCCGTTACAGAGAAATTCTCGCCGATGGCATCGGGATCGCTCTCCTGGGCGGGTGCGGCAGCATAGACGAAATAGGTCTTATTGCCGTCGGTAGCATCCACGTCAACCCTGTACGAGCCAACCTTATCAAGCGTTGTAACGCCAAGATCTGTGGAGGTGTCAAGGTATCTCTCCTCTCCGTCGGGAGCGATAACCTTAACGCTGTTAATATTAGCGGTAATATTTACGTTCAGATCCTCACCGCAGACGTAATCAGATCTGTCGATAAGGTCGGGACAGGAATATTCAAGAAGGTTCGACATAAGAATGACGAAATCCGGCTTTACACTGAGATGTGCGTTATGAATATCGAAGGCGAATACCACCTCTCTGTTACCAAGTGCATTTACCCCCGCAAAAATAACCGGATTCGACTGGCAGGAGAAGAGAGTGGTAAACTGAGTATACATTCCGCTGTATTTCACATATTCCTTAACGTAGATCTCCTTACCCTCAACGGAGGAGAGCAGCTCTCTCGCACGGGTGGCGGTAGAGTTGGATTTCACAAGCTCGCAAGGCTCGGTAAGGCCTACCACGCCCCTGATGCCAAAGCCCGAGTCATCCACGCTCTCGGTAGAGTTGATAAGCCACACCGCCGCATCAGGCAGCTCGCTCGGGGTGAAGGAATGGAACACGTAAAGACCGTATCCCTTCTGTCCCGTATACTCGTCGGGCGAGACAACGTCCACCACCGAGTCGGTGCGGGCGTCAAAGAACGCCTGATAGAACAGAGGCGTATCGCTGACGAGAAGGATGCTGTAGGAGTCCTCACTCGAGAGATTATAGCTTATGATCTCATTGTCAATGGGGAGATCATCAGAATTTTTTATAGCAATGCGGAAGCTGTCGTATGACGTCACCTTGCAGGACAGCTCTACGGGAAGGCTCTCCCCTGCCTTGAGCGACAGCGTGACGCTGTCGGATACCTTATCCGAGCCGTTGACGTAAAGCTCTACCTTAACGGCAGCGTCGTCGGAATAGGATGTTACGGTGGCACTTGTATAGAGTGTGCCGTCTGTCAGCGTACCCGAAGCATCGCTGAGAGCGTAATTTTTCACTTTTTGTGAGCTTACGTTTACAATTTCTACATTTTCCGCAGCTGCAAAGCTCTTATCGGTGACAAGACAGATAACGGTAGATGGGTTTTCATCAAAACATTTCTGTGCCCTGCGAAGTGCATCGGTATAATCTACCGTACCGTCGGTTGCATCAAGCTCGGCAAGCAGCTCCTTCGCCAGTCCCTTATCGGTAAGCTTCTCGTAAACCACAGAGGAGTCGGTGGAGACTGATATAAGAGTATAGCTGCTGCCAAGTCTTGAGTCGTCGATCATATCCGCGATCTCATCCTTCGCCCTATCAAAATAGGTGCGGCCGCCGTACTCGGTATTCATACTTCCCGATGCGTCGATAAGGAAGCAATACTCGCTTGCCGAATTAGGAATAGTAAATACAGGACGTGCGATCAGCATCGAGATGATAATTACCGTCATAATCTGCAGAATAAGGCTGATAATACCGGTAATACCGCTCAGGGGATTTCTTCTCTTGAAGAACCTTTCGCTGAGAGTCCAGAGATACGTAGAGGCTACCGTCTGCTCGTTATACTTGCTTCTCAGAATGTAAATGAGAATAAGCAGCGGCACTCCTACAAGGCCGATCAGGCCGAGGGGAAATAAAAAGCTCATTTAATTACCCCCATATTAACGAATTTATCAAGGAACAGCTCTGCCAGCTCCATATACGCGGGTGCGAGGATGTACTGACCGCCGCGGCTCTCACAATAGAGTCTGATCCTGTCGGTCACGTATTGCAAAGCGTCCCTATACGCACGGACTACGTCCTGGTCTATCTTTTTGCGGAAGAATTTTGACTGATCCTCAGAGTCGAACAGATGCATCTTACCGCGAAGCTGAGGATTCAGCTCCTCACGGGAGAGGATCTGCACGCAGAGAATATCCCTCTTCTGCTCGGCAAGACGGTCTATGGCCGCCTCGTAATTATCATCGGTGAGGAAGTCGGATATGATGATGGAATAGCCGTCACCCCTGCCCACCGGCGAGGGAACGATAGCCTCGCTGATACGGGAATCAGAATCGAATTCGATAGCATTAAGCCTGCCGATGCAGTTAAGATAGGAATCCTTGCCCACCATACCAACCGCGATCTCTTCAAGAGAGCCGCCGCGGATGGCGTATATCGACACCTTGTCCATCTCGGACACAGACAGGTAAGCGAAGGCGGCGGCAAGCCTGATGGCGGCTACTGCCTTATCGTCGCTGCCGTGTATCATAGAACGGCTGGTATCTATATATATCCTGGTGTGCATCTGCCTCTCGTCAAAGTATAGCTTCTGATAAAGCTTATCAAATCGGGCGTAGGCGTTCCAGTCGATCTTTGTCACGTCGTCGCCGGGCATATAGTCACGGTAATCCGCAAACTCACAGGATGAGCCGAGATTCTTGCTTCGGCGGTTGCCGCCGAACATTCCCGCCACGTTGTTTCTGAGTACCGTCCCCAGCTGCTCAAGCTGACCGAGGAAGAACTCATCGATTACCACTGTTTTCATTTAAATATCCATTTCTTTCGTAGTGTATGCCTTAGCCTCAGGGCTTATATCAGGCAGTCGTAGGGAATATCAGCGTCCCCTTTTCGTTTCCCTAACGATAAGGCCGATAACGTCGTCCACGGTAAGCTTATCGTTGATAGCGGTGTAATTGATCTTGATCCTGTGCCTGAGGATGGGGTATGCAAGTGCATCGATATCCTCATAGGAAACGTTATATCTGCCATCCATAAGTGCACGAACCTTAGCACAGGTAACAAGGCCCTGTGCCGCACGGGGTGATGCACCGTACTTAAGATACTTCTTGGCCGAGGGAGCACAGTCGTCGGAGGCGGGGTGGGTGTTGGATACCGTCCTTACGGCGTAGTAAAGAACCTCGTCGCATACGGGAACCTGAGATGCAAGCTCTCTCATAGCAAGTATATCCTCGCCCGTAACAACTGCCTCGGCGGTCTCCTCCATAGTCTTCTGAGTCATCTTAACGATATTGACAAGCTCCTCGTTGGTGGGATAATCCACGATAAGCTTGAACATAAATCTGTCCATCTGTGCCTCGGGAAGAGGATAGGTACCGTCCTGCTCGATGGGGTTCTCGGTTGCGAGAACGAAGAAGGGCTCGGAGAGTCTGTAGGTCTCCTTACCTACGGTAACCTTGTGCTCCTGCATTACCTCAAGCATCGCAGACTGTGTCTTGGGAGTAGCACGGTTGATCTCGTCGGCGAGAACGAGGTTGGCAAAGATGGGACCGCGGTTGAATTTGGTCTCAAGTCTGCCGTTCTCATCCT
>JAZQDF010000280.1:0-9365 GCA_045546635.1 Eubacteriales bacterium | reverse complement strand
GCTTGGCCTCCGACTTGTTCTGATAGGAAATGGAGTCAGCCATAGCAACCTTGAACTCCTTGGACTCAAGAACATCAACAAGGTTAGCTCTGGTAAGATCCTTGCCCTGTGCTGCAAGCTCGGTAAGTGCCTGACAGAAGAGGTCACCCGCGATATAGCCTGCAAGTGCATAGGAGTTGTAGCTCATAGACATAGCGTCACTTCTGCCGCTCTTTGCCGCATAATTGTAGATGTCAAGAGCAACCTGCCAGTACTTCTCGGTGAAGCCGGGAACACCAAGTGTTTCGCCTGTGTCAGGATCGGTTGCAATCATACCAAGATAGCCGTACTGCTTGTAAAGAGCGGTATCCTTCTCATTGAAGTAGTAGGTTGCCGAGTTAACGTCAAGCCAAGCCTGAGCGTAAACGGTCATCTTGGAGAAGATGTTAAGACCAACCTCGGTCATAACGCTGTTCTCATCATTGAATACAGCCGCGTTAGCGTTGTTGTAGGTGGTGAGAACGTTCTTGGTGTAGTTAACGTTTGCAAGTGCGGTAAGTGCGGAGATGAAGGGAGTACCAACAACGGTAACGATAACCACGTCACAGCCCTCAGCCTGAAGTGCTGCAGCCGCTGCGGAATAGTCGTCGGTGGTAACGTTCTGGTAGATGATGTTGGTAAGATTAGACTTCTCTGCCTCTGCCTTGATACCTGCGAGCATAGACTGGCTCGCCTCATCGGAGTTGGAGATAACGCCAACCTTGGTTCCACCAATACCGCCAAGGTAGGTTTCGCCTTCGAATGCGGGAGCGAATGCACGGAGGATAAGCATCTGGCCCTCTGCCTGGTTAAGAGGCTGAACGGGGAAGATACATCTGTCACCGGGCTCGGTAGCAGCCGAGTTGAAGAGTACGTTGTTACCTGCTGCTGCGTAAACCATAGGAACGCGGTTTTCCTTAAGGATATCGATGTTGGCAGCAACTGCGTAGGTACCGTAGTTACCTACTACTGCGAAGATCTCATCCTCGTGGATAAGCTTCTCCATAAGGGTAACGGCCTGTGCGGAGTCGCCCATATCGTCATAGTGCTTGAGAGCAACGGTTTTACCGTTGAAGCCGCCCTTTTCATTGTAAGCTGCAAATGCTGCCTGGATGCCAAGGTTGAAGGGTACGCCGATGGTTGCACCTGCACCTGTGGTAGCGGCGGTGTTACCTACGTAGATAACGTCGCCCTCGTATACCTCGTCACTGATTCCGTCGTTCTTGTTGTCGGGCTGACAGGAAACGATGCTGAAGCTGAGGACACAGATGAGCATAAGTGCCATTGCCTTTAACATAAAGTTTTTCATTTGATTTCTCCTTTTTAAAGTATTAAACATACGCCATAGCGTAAATGTTTCAAAATGATTTAGTGCGGGAGATTTAACCGCCGAGATAAGCCGCAATAAGACGCTCGTCCTTGATAAGCTCCTCTGCCTTGCCGTGCATACTTATCTTACCAAGCTCAAGCACGTAGGCGTAGTCGGCGATCTTAAGAGTTGCGAGAGCGTTCTGCTCTACGATAAGAATCGTGGTTCCCTCCTCCTTGATCTTAACGAGGGTTTTGAAAATATCCTTGATAAGAAGAGGGGCGAGACCGAGAGAGGGCTCGTCGAGAATGAGAAGCTTCGGGCTGCCCATCAGAGCTCTGCCGATGGCGAGCATCTGCTGCTCTCCGCCTGAGAGAGTGGAGGACTGCTGCTTCGCACGCTCCCTGAGTCTTGGGAAAAGGGTGTAAACTCGCTCGAAGTTACGGGCAAGCTCTGCCTTATCCTTAATGTTGTAGCCGCCGACACGAAGGTTTTCCTCAACGGTAAGTCCAACCAAAACAAATCGTCCCTCGGGTGACTGCATAATTCCCTGCCTTGCCACCTTATGAGCAGGCTTGCCTGCAATGTTGACTCCGTCAAAGATAACCTCGCCCGAGGTGGGCTTCAGAAGTCCGGAAATAACCTTAAGAGTAGAGGTCTTGCCGGCACCGTTGGCACCGAGGATAGCGACTATCTGTCCCTCGCCTACGCTGAGATCGATACCCTTGATGGCAGAGATCATTCCGTAGTTAAGCTTCAGATCCTTAATTTTAAGAAGTTCCTTCATCACTCATCATCCTCCACACCAAGATAAGCCTCCTGTACGGCCTTGTTATTCTGAATCTCCTCGGTGGTGCCTATTGCAAGCATCTGACCGAAGGATATAGCACAAACCGTGTCACACACGTTCATTACCAATCCCATATCGTGCTCGACGAGAAGAATGGTAACGCCGAATTCATCACGTATTCTGCGTATAGTCTCGGTAAGCTCGGCGGTCTCGGAGTCGTTAAGACCCGCGGCAGGCTCATCCATAATGATAAGCTTGGCATCCGCCATAAGTGCACGGGCGATCTCGATCTTCTTCAGAATACCGTAGGGCAATCCGAAGGCGAGCCAGCCTGCATAGGACTCAAGTCCCATAAACTTAAGGACACCCATAGCCTTCTGTCGCATGATCTTCTCCTCTCTTCTGAGAGATGGGAGGCCGAGTGCGTGAACGACAAGCCCCGATCTGTAGGATCTGGTTCCTGCAATAAGAAGATTATCCAGAACGGAAATTTCCTTAACCAGCTCGATATTCTGGAAGGTACGGGTTATACCCTGGAGAATAATGTCGTGAACCTTATAATTACGAAGGTCAACCACCTCGCCGTACTTATTCTCAAAGTACATATCGCCGCCGGTAGCATCGTAGAAGCGGGTGATACAGTTGAATACGGTGGTCTTACCCGCACCGTTAGGGCCGATAAGTCCGAAGATCTCGCCACGCTTAACGTCGAAGGTAAGATCGTCAACCGCACGAAGACCGCCAAAGTACATCTTAAGTCCCTTTACCGAGAGAAGAACGTCATCCTCAAGCCTGTGCTTCACCGTCTGAGCAGCCAAAAGACCGTTAAGCTCGGAGGTGAGAGCTTCAAGCCTGCTTTCAAGTGCCTGACGCTTCTTTGCGATTATCTGTGAGTGCTTTTCATCGATAGAATCAGAGAGAGCGGCATACTCCTTCTCGATCTCCCGACGAAGAGCATCGTACTGAGAGGGGTCGGATTTTCCACCGCGTGAAACGAACGCGTCCCTCTCATCTGAAAGCTTCTTTACGAAGGCGGATCTGTCAGCCGAAAGCTTTTCTTTCTCTGTCGAAAGAATATCGATAGCGGATGCATAGGGCTGATTTTCCTTTATTGCCTTAAAGATAGCCTTCGCCGCCTTGTGATTTGCGGCTCTGTGAGATAAATAATTCTTTACGTCATACTCCTGAAGCTTCTGTGCCATAACGGTATCGGCATATTCTCTCTTATCGCAGGCAAGATACGCCGCGGAGGCAAGCCTCTTATTCGCCTTGGCTATGAATTTATCAAGAGTCTTCTGCTTTTTGGCATCATAGATGCCCTGAAGCTCGGAGAGCTCGATCTTGATCCAATCGCAGCTCTGACGAAGCTTGATTATACGCTGTGCAGACGAGGGTGCAAGCTTATCCAAGATCTTTGCCATACTTTGCCTCCCTCATTTTTGTCCTCAGGCCCCTGAGCTTCACCTTAAGCTCGAGCCCCAGCTGTGCAAGACCTCCGGGATAGAACATTACGACGAGTATTACGAGAATACCCGATACGAAGGTGATTATAACAGGGTTTTCTGCGAGGAACTTAATATTGTTAAGAACCACGGTCTGAAGACCGTACATAATAAAGCTGCCGAACACCGCACCCCAGATAGACTTATATCCGCCGATAATAACCGCCGCCAGAATGTTAAGCGAGGTGATAAGGGCGTAGAAGCCTGTGCCCTGTGATGCCATCGCGTTTCTTACTACAAGCATAAGCAGAGTACCCGAAACCGACGCGTATACGGTACAGATAATGAAGGCAAGCAGACGGTATTTCATAAGGCTGATGCCCATTGCCTGTGCCGCGGCAGTAGAGTTCTTCATTGCCAGCATTGCTCTACCCGTAGGGCTGTTGATGATGTTGCTGGTAATTATCATAATGATAGCCAGGAACACAAGCACAACGTAAAGGGCAAACTGACGTGTGATAGTAAAGCCGAGAATTACAGGGTTCTTGGTAAAGGATATCTTGTCCTCAAGAACCATATAAAGATTACGAAGGATCTCCGACAGACCGAGAGTAAGTATAACCAGATAAATACCCTCAATGCGAAGAGAAATAAATCCTACTATCGCACCGATAATTACGGCAACGAGAATTGCAACCAGAACGGCGAGCATAAATGGCAGGCCCGATTCAGCCATAATGTAATATACCGAATAGGTACCGATACCGATGAAGCCGCCCGTTCCAAGCGAGGCAAGGCCGGAATATCCCATCAGGAGACAGAAGCCGACCGCCGCAATAGCGTAGGAGAAGGTGGTGGCGAAGGCCGATGTCCAGGAGTAAGGAAGAATCTTCTCCATAGCGAGATAGCCAACTACCGCCATAATTACGGCAAAGAGAAGTATCTGTGCCGTGGGATTCTTTACAATGCCGCGAAGTGCTGCGGTAAGGCCGTCCTTTTTGGCAGAGCTTTTTCGGAAGGCGTATTTGTCAAGTAAGTATTTATCCATAACGCTACACCTTCTTTTCTATTTTTTTGCCGAAAATACCCTGGGGCTTAAAGAAGATAATGATAAGTGCAACAGCGTACACGATTACCATCGACCAGCCTGTAAGCTCGGGCTTTCCGATAACGTTTACGAAATACTGTACCAGGTTGTTGGCAAGGGGAATCATAAGTGCGGCGATTACAGGGCCGTGGAAGGTGGAGAAGCCACCGAGAATTCCCGCAAGGAACGCGTATACCTGATAGTTCGTCATAAAGTATCCGCTGACAACCGTACCCGAGGAGGCGTTGATAGTAGCGGCAAGTGCACCGAGTGCACCCGCAAGTCCCCAGGAAATAGCAGTTACAACGTGGGTATTAATACCCATCATTCCCGCAACGTACTCGTTGGAGGCGGTAGCACGTACCGACAGTCCCCACTTCGAGAAGCGAAGCAGAAGGAAGATAACGGTGATAACCGATGCAGCAAGAGCAAGACAAACCAGCGAGTTCTTCGTTACGGTGGCAACGTTGCCGTCACCGAGAGTAATGGCAATATTGCCGTTGACGAAGCTCTTGAAGGCGGGATCGCTTAATCCGAAGATAAGCGGAATCACACCGACGACAAGCGAGATAAGTCCCATCGTGATAATCTGCTTACCAAGTGCATTTACGTAACGGCCGTTTCGGAAAATAAGAACGTCAACGGCAACCGCAATAAGCATAGAAGCAAACATACCGACAGCAAGGCTCAGCCAAAGGGAGAGTCCCAGCTTTGTCATTGCACTTGATACCACGTATGCACCGAAGGCGGAAATAACGCCCTGAGCAAAGTTGGTGGTATAGGAGGTCTTGAATATGAGCGTAATCGCCATAGTAACAAGAGCCGTAATACACATCGGGGTTATCGATCCAAACAATGTGTTAAGAAAATAAGCCATAAATGGTTTTTACCTTTCAAAAAGGGGTGAATTTTCATTTAATAGGTCAACAAATCAAGCTAAAATAGTCTTTTTGTAAACAAAAGCGTACATATTTAGCAAATCATCTTGCTTTTGGGGCCCACGGCGTAGTTCTCTACGTCAAGCGGCCCGAATGAAGAAATGTAATACTTTCAGCAAAAACGTATAAATTTGAACGAAAATCTTCGTTTTCAGGGTGCAAGGCGTAGTTCCCTGCGTCAAACCCTGAAAACGGAGAAACATAGTGTTTTTCGTCGAATTTTAGCCCCACTTGATGATATTTGCTGCCCAGGTGTAGCCAATTCCTGCCGCGATCATACATACGGTAGAGCCTTCCTTAACCTTGCCCTCCTTAAGAGCAAGCTCGAGGGAAAGGATCTGGTCTATCTGACCGATGTGACCGTAGTCCTCAAGATAGATGGACTGATCCTCGGTAAGACCGAGATCGGCAAGCATTGCCTTGTGGCCGGAACGCTTGATATGAAGAATGTCGAGGTAATCAATATCCTTGCGAGTCATATTTGACTTGCGGAGAGCCTCGTCAATGCAGTGATACCAGTTGGGCATCGAAACGGTATTAAGAAGTCCCTTCATCTTGGGAGAATCCATAAGGCGAAGCATACCGAACTCCTTGTAGTTCTCGGGAGTTACGGGCTCTAAAATACCGCCAACCTTAGATCCGCAGGTGTGAACTACAGAGCCGTCGGACATAAGATGAGTGCCAAGAAGAAGGTTCTTGCCATAATTCTTCTTAAGAAGAATCGCACCGCCGCCTGCACCGAGGTTGAACATAAAGGATACGCCGCTGTCGGTGTAATCGATGAAGTCACAGTTACGGTAGCCGCCGCATACGAGAACGGTGTTGATCTCATCGTCTGCGATGAGCATATCCTTAGCAAGCTTCATAGCCGATACACAGGTGCAGCAACGGTTCTGAACGTCAATGCCCCAGGCATTCTTTGCACCGATTCTGTCCTGCACGTAGCAGGCAGAGGTGGTAAGGGGATATTCCTTCCACTCCTCGGTGATACAGAGGATCACGTCGATCTCAAGGGGATCAACGCCGCAGTTCTCAAGGCACTTAAGAGCCGCGAGAGCACCCATCTCCTGAGTTCCGTCGCAGGGATCAGAGGAGGGGATGAACTTCTGGTTGATACCGAGCTTCGCTCTTACCGCATCCTCGCTCCATACGCCGCCTGTGGCGTCGGAGATCTCTTTAGCAGTCATTATTTTCTTAGGAAGGTATGTTCCAATACCAACTATTCCTACGTTTGTCATAGTATTTTTCCTTTCGAATGTAAAAAATCTTAAGCCGTATAGCTATTTTGTTATAAATTAAAGTCTCATACCGCCGTTTACGGAGAGAACGTGGCCGGTTACGTAAGAGGCATCGTCGGACGCAAGGAAGAGGGCCGCCTTGGCGATCTCCTCGGGCTGACCGAGTCTGCCGAGCATAGTAAGGCCTGCGAACTTCTTAAGAAGATCCTCGGGAACGGTCTTCATCATATCGGTCATAATGTAGCCGGGAGCGATAGCGTTAACTCTTACGGGCACGCCCTTTCTCGCGAACTCCTTCGCCCAGGTCTTGGTAAGACCGATAACGCCCGCCTTGGATGCGGCGTAGTTAGCCTGACCGATGTTGCCGTACTCACCTACGACGGAGGAAATATTGATGATGCTGCCGCCACCCATCTCCTCCATAAAGGGACCAATGTGACGGGTAAGGTTGAATACACCCTTAAGGTTGATGTCGATAACGAGATCCCACTGATCATCGGTCATCTTTCTGGTCATAGCATCGCGGGTGATACCTGCATTGTTAACGAGAATATCGATTCTGCCGTACTTCTCCTTCGCATACTCGAAGAGAGCCTTACAAGCCTCGCCGTCGGTGACGTTAAGCTGATAGAACTCAACACCCTCACACTCATAGGTAAGGGGAGCCATATCTACCGCAATAACCTTAGCACCCTCTCTTGCGAAGGTCTGAGCCATCTCGCCGCCAAGTCCCTTGGCACCGCCTGTAACAATTGCAACTTTATCCTGTAATCTCATTTTAATTTACCTTTCTGTTTTTTTAAGCTTATCATAGTCTCTTAAGAATAACCGCTGTACCCATACCGCCGCCGATACAGAGGGACGCGAGACCGTAGGTCTTTCCGCTTCTCTTAAGCTCGTGGGCAAGGGTTACGATAATTCTGTTTCCGCTGGCACCAACGGGATGACCGAGAGCGATCGCACCGCCGTTTACGTTGCAGCGTGCAAGGATGTCCTCGCGGCTCTCGCCGTGCTCCTCAGAGAGAAGCTTCACAACGCCGAGGGACTGAGCAGCGAACGCCTCGTTAAGCTCAAGAAGCTCGATCTCGGAGAGCTTCATACCTGCGTTCTTGAGAGCATTTCTGACTGCGGGAACGGGGCCGAGGCCCATTACGTCGGGCTCTACACCGCCCTGACCGATGCCAATGATCTCTGCCATAGGCTCAAGACCGTACTTTTCAACAGCGGCCTCGGAGGCAAGAATAACGAAGGACGCACCGTCGTTAATGCCGGACGCGTTACCTGCGGTAACAGAGCCGCCCTGCTTGAATGCGGGACGAAGGGTTGCAAGCTTCTCAAGGGTGGTGGTACGGTTGACGTACTCATCAGCCTCGAATACGAATTCCTTCCTTCCCTGCTTTACGGTGATGGGAACGATCTCGTCAACGAACTTGCCTGCATCCTGTGCGGCAATCGCCTTCTTCTGAGAATTGATAGCGAACTCGTCCTGCTCCTCACGGGTAATGCCGTATCTCTCAACGATATTCTCGGCGGTAATGCCCATATGCAGACCGCTGTAAGCATCGGTAAGAGAATCGAAGATCATATGGTCGATCATTTTCATATCGCCCATCTTTGCACCCCAGCGGGTTTTGCCGGGAACAAGATAAGGAGCACCGCTCATAACCTCGGTACCGCCTGCGGCAATAAGATCTGCCGCACCTGCCTTGATAGAGAGAACGCCGTTCATAACAGCCTTCATACCGCTACCGCAAACCATATTGAGAGAGTATGCAGGTATCTCAACGGGAACACCTGCACCGATAGCGACCTGACGGCCGGGGCCCTGCTTTGCACCTGCAGGGAGAACGTTGCCTACGATAACCTCGTCGAGCCAGGCGGGCTCGACCTTTGCCTCGGCAAGAGCCGCACGAAGCACCTCAGAGCCGAGAAATGCGGGGGAAAGCTCTTTGAGGGAGCCGAGCATAGAGCCTATTGCACTACGCTTAGCACTTACTAAATAAACCTTATTCATCGGGGTTTTCCTCCATTTTATTTTTTTATATATGTTTTTTATTTACTGTTACTGAAGAATCTTGTTAAGGTTCTTGAGAACCGCTGCCGCGTCTGCTACGATACCGAGATTAGCAACCTTGAAGATAGGAGCGTTCTTGTCGGTATTAACCGCAACGATAAACTCGGACTCCTCCATACCTGCAAGATGCTGGATGGCACCGCTGATACCGAAGGCGAGATATGCCTCGGGACGAACGGTCTTACCGGTCTGACCAACCTGACAGCCGTGATCCATAACGCCGGCATCAACGAGAGCACGGGAGGATGCCACGGAGCCACCGAGCTTGAGAGCAAGCTCTCTTGCGGGAGCAACGTCCTTAACGCCACGGCCACAGGAAACGAGAAGCTTCGCGTTCTCGATCTGACCGCAGGTCTGACACTCGGCAACCTCCCCAAGAACGGTTACGGAGAACTTGGATTCATCCCAGCTGATCTTCCCCTCAACCACCTCGCCCTTACGGGAGTCGTCGCGGTCAAGCTTCTTCATA
>JAZQDF010000279.1:0-4061 GCA_045546635.1 Eubacteriales bacterium | reverse complement strand
CCCTTTACACAAGGGAGCCTTCCACATAAATCATTCTTCGCTCTCTTTTTGTTCGTTTTCTGCTCATCGGCATTAGCCTCTTTTCAACCACGCGACTATCGCGTGGTTTTCGTTATACAAAAAACCTCCCCGCAGCCGGCTTTCACAGTAAAAGGCTGAGGGGAGGATGTATTATTAATTTATTCAACGGTAGGCTCAAAGCTATTCAACCGCAGGGACGGTAGGCTCGGAATCAATCTCACGAAGGGCCTTCTTAAACTGAATAGCGAACAGCACCGCAGTGAAGCTTACCGCAAGTACGTCAGCAACGGGCTCGGCGAGATAAACGCCGGTGGTCTTCATTCCCTCCTCAAAGAAGGTGGGAATGATGTATATTAAAGGCAGGAGAAGGACGAATTTTCGCATCATAGCCACCGCCACCGAGGAAAGTGCCTTGCCAAGAGAAACGAAGGTCATCTGGCAGGCAATCTGGATACCGAAGAGGCCAAGCACCGCACAATAGATGCGGAGTGCCCTTGCGGTAAAGTCGATATACTCTGAATTGGGATTGAATATATATGCGAAGCCCTGGGGGAACAGCATTACCGCCGCCCATATAGTCATCGAGTACACGAGGCTGGAGATCAGAAGGAGTCTGAATATGCCCTTTACCCTATCCTTATTCCTCGCACCGTAGTTATAGCTGATGATCGGCTGGGCACCCTGGGCAAGTCCCTGGAGCGGAAGCATAGCAAACTGCATCACGCTGGTCAGAATCGTCATCGCACGCACCGCCACGTCACCGCCGTAGCCCTGCAGAGAGGAGTTAAAGCAAATGGAGATAACGCTCTCGCTGGACTGCATAATGAAATGTGCCGAGCCAAGTGCAATACAGGGCAGAACGAAGGCGGCTCTGATCTTCATAGTAGCGGGCCGCAGGCGGAGTATGCTCCTCTTGCTCATCAGGAAGGCAACCACCCACACGCAGGAGATAGCCTGAGAAATTACGGTGGCAACAGCCGCACCCGCAACGCCCATATCAAATGCAAAAATAAACAGAGGATCAAGCAGAATATTCGCTATCGCACCGATAACTACGGTCAGCATACCCACCTTGGCAAAGCCCTGGGCGGTGATATATGCATTCATACCCAGCGTAAGCTGGACGAATATAGTTCCTATAGAATAGATGCTCATATAATCGGCGGCATAGCCGATCGTATTCTCGCTGGCACCGAAGAGAAGCAGCAGCGGTCTGTGGAAAATAAGCATCAGGACGGTAAGGATCACCGAGATAATGCATTGAAGGGTAAAGCAGGAGCCCATAGTACGCTCGGCCGAGTCGCGGTCGCCCTGTCCCATAAATATAGATGCTCTCGGAGCACCCCCACCCGCAACGAGGGCGGCAAAGGCGGAGATTATCATTATCAGCGGCATACAAACGCCCACACCCGTAAGGGCGGGATCGCCGATATCCTTCATATTACCAATGTAAATTCTGTCGACCAGATTATACAATAAATTAATAAGCTGGGCAGTTATGGTCGGCAAAGCCAGGCGGAACAGCAGTCTGCCAAGCGGCTCGGTGCCCAAAAATTCGTTACTATTTTTCTTATCCATCATAGCTTTTCCTTTATCTTGATCTCGCAGGCGTCATATCCGTCCTCAATAATGATCTCACCTATAGAGTCGGCAGAGATCAGTCCACGCTCGGGATTTTTTACGCTGTCAATATGCCCCGCGACGTCTGCCTCCACCTCCGACTTCTCGAAGGAAAGGTCGCAGTCGATCATACGGCAGTTAATAAGCCTCAGCCCCTTACAGTAGCACAGCGGCTGGGTGCCTATGATGGTGCAGTTCTCGAAGGTAATGTTCTCAGAATACCAGGCAAGATACTCGCCCTTTACGGTGGAGTTGCGGACAGTAACACCCTTCGCGTGCCAGAAGGCGTCCTTGGTGTCAAAATTACAGCTGTCGAACACCGCGTTTTCTATGTATTGGAAGGAGTATTTTCCCTTAAAATCAACCTTGCTGAATTTAATATCCGACGAGCGAAGCATAAAATATTCGCTGACGAATTTGCTGTTACTTACCTCGATGTCAGAGGAAAACCAGCCGAACTCGGGCGAGATAACGTCGCAATCGTAAATAAATACTCTCTTGCACTCACGCACCGCCTTTATACCGTGAAGGATCGCACCCACGATCTCAACGTCATTTGAATACCAGAGAGCAGCACGGCAGCCTTCTGTCATCTCGCTGTTCGTTATTTGAACGCCATCACAATGCCAGAGCGGATATCGAAGGTTGAAATAGCATCTCTCGACGGTAACTCCACTCGCCTCCTTCAGGGCACTTTCACCATCGGCAGGGCCGTCAAAGCTGCAATCTCTTATGCGTACGTCCTTTTCTCCGTACAGGGCACGCTCTTCATCAAGCGTCAGATTTTCGTAATTTTTCATCTCGTTTCCTTTTAAAGCTTTATAAATAAATATATGGTATCACAAACTTCGAAAAAATTCAATAATTTTTTGTAAATTCCCCTTGACAAACAGAAAAATGTTTGATATAATTGTATAGCATTTGACGGAAGGTTAGCTCAGTTGGGAGAGCATCTGCCTTACAAGCAGAGGGTCACAGGTTCGAGCCCTGTACTTTCCACCAAGGCTTGGAGCGTACTGCTCCAAGCTTCATTTTAACTATTCGGCTTGGTAGCTCAGTTGGTTAGAGCGCTAGCCTGTCACGCTAGAGGTCGTGGGTTCGAGCCCCATCCGAGTCGCGATTTTTAAAACAAAGCACTGCCGCTCGAACAGAGGAGGTAGTGAATGACAGTCCGGTGGACTGTCAGAGCCGACGGCGACCAAGGCACGCAGTTCGTGCCGCGACCGAGCCCCATCCGAGTCGCCATTTTATCAATTTAATACCTGCGGATTTAGCTCATTTGGTAGAGCGCCACCTTGCCAAGGTGGAGGTGGCGGGTTCGAGCCCCGTAATCCGCTCCAAAAGAAAAAGCACCCGAAATCGGGTGCTTTTTCTTTTGGACGGGAGCGGGGCTTTCGTCGCACCAAAGCGAAGCAACGCAGCGTAATACCGCTCTCAAGGACACTCCTTGTGGGTGCTATTTTTTAGATGGATAAAAGGCTCCCAAGGACAGCGGATAAGCTTAAAAGTCAAGAAAAGCACCACCCAAACGGGTGGTGCTTTTAGTATTAATCAGCAAAATAAAGCGAATTTAATCTCAAATTACTTTCTGTTCTGCTTAAAGATGTTCTTGAACTCGGTGTAGGCGTCCTTATCCACCTCGTCTCCGCAGACGCACTTTACGGTCTTGGAGAAGATACGGCGGAAGAAGTTGCCGATAGCGTTCCAGAATCTCTTCCAGCCGCTTGCTTCCTCAAGGCACTTGGAGTGATCCTTCTCGCTGTTGTCGGGATTCTCGGGAGTTTCACCACCGGGATTTTCAGGAGTGTTACCCGAATTGCTTTCTTCAACTCTAACTACAAGATAGATGCTGAAGTGATCGGTTTCGAAGGATACAGAGCCGTCCTCGTCGTTCTTTTCGCAATCATAAACCTCCAGAGCATAATAGGTATAGTCGGTGTAAATAACCTTGTATACGTCGTCGCTATTATAACTGTCACCGAGAGGAATGGTAACAACTACGGTCTGGGTGGGAATGTACTGAATTGAGCCGTACTCGAAGGCAATGTTATAGCCTACAACGATATCAGCGTTTCCACCTGCAATCTCATTGATAGATTCCTTTTTATCATCAGGAATTCTCTCCTCATAAACCTTCTCTACCTCAAGGGTGACGTCAGAGGGAACAGACGTGGATTCGCCGCCAAAGCTTACGTTAACACCGGTAGAATTGTCATCAAAGGACTCCTTATCCTCTGTCATAGACTCGAAGGGGCTGAAGTAGCTATGGTCGCAATACTTACAGGTATAGAGCATTACGGCACGCTCGGCATATTCGTTAGGAGCTGCGATAATCTTAACGTCATAATCACATTCTATAATCTCGTAACCGCCGCAGGAGCAAACTGCTTTGTGATTGCCGTACATTCAAGTCGGAGGCC
>JAZQDF010000278.1:0-12586 GCA_045546635.1 Eubacteriales bacterium | reverse complement strand
GTTTGTTCCTGAAGCTTAAGGTGTATGTTTTCGGCGATCCAAGATATCAGGCAATATATGAGGATATCATCTCCAGCGGCTTCGGCTGTATTCACTACGTCAGCAGATATCAGAAGATGGCGATCGATTTCATCGACAGATATCCCCTCGCCCTCTTTATGAATAAAAATCATATCGATTATGAGACCTCCCTCGTCAGGAAGGACGTAAAAATTAACGTGGCTCTTATCGGCTTCGGCCAGACGAATCAGCAGGTATTTCTCACCTCGGTTGCTAACAATCAGTTTCTGACCGCAGGAGAGGGGGGGCCTGTTCTTAAGCCGGTAAATTACTTTATCTTTGATAAAAATCCTGCCAGAAACAACAAGAATCTGAATCACAGCTATTATAGGTTCAAAAACGAGTTCTACAGTCCCGATCAGGATGATAAATATCTGCCCTTACCAACGCTTCCTGCCACCGAGACCTATATCCGTCTTGATATCAACAGCAAGAATTTCTATAACAAGATCAGAAGCACCGTAGCCTCCGATCCAAAGGACGCTAACTTCATTGTCATAGCCTTCGGCACAGACCTTGAGAATCTTGATATGGCACAGAAGCTGGTTGAGAAGCGTAAGGAGTGGAATGCAGAAAATCTTATTATTTTCGTTAAGGTAAGGGTTTGGCATAAGGAGCAGACGCTGCTGGAGGAGAAGGGCTGCTACTTCATCGGAAATGAGAACGATGCGGTCTATCATATCGATAGGATCATCAATGACAAGCTCTTCCTTATGGCGAGGAAGCGTAACGATGCCTACGACCTTGAGCGTGAGATCACCAGCAACAACCTGGTAGTTACCGCCGACAGCCTTCTTCAGCAGAGCAAAACGTCAAATGAGGATTGGTTCAAGACCAAGTCGCAGATGGAGCGTGACTCCAGTCTGTTCAGCTGCCTTAGCCTGAGATCCAAGCTTAATCTTATGGATCTTGACTACTGCCTCGAAGACGTAAAGGATGCTCCCGCCCTCAGCGAGGAGGAGTATCTTAATATCTACGCCAAGGATGACCTGCCCGTCGAGAGCGAGTATTCTGCTATTTCCAACGGTAAGCGTATCATCAGATACGGCCTTGATTTCAAGGATTCACGCCGCAGAAATATGGCAATACACGAGCATCAGCGATGGAATTCATTTATGATCAGCCGCGGAATCATCCCCGCCACCAAGGAGCAGATCCTTAACGAGATGATACTTAAGAACGGTGAGTGGAAGCACTCCAACGGCAGAAATTACGCCGTTCGCCGCCACGGAAATCTTACAACCTACGACGGACTTGTGGAGTTCAGGCGTATGATTGCCGAGCGTGACGGAGTTTCTGAGGAGAAGACCGACGTTATCAAGTATGATTATCAGATACTTGACGATGCATACTGGCTTCTTTCCACCAGCGGCTACAAAATTATCCGCAAGAAAAATACGCAGGAATAACACAACAGAGCACCCCGGTCTTCGGGGTGTCTCTTTTTTATAAAATAAAGTAAATAAATGTTGATTTTTGTCTATACGTATGATATAATAAAATAGAGTAGTATTAAAAAAATAAAAACGCGAGGTATATAAAATGTTGAAGCTGGTCGTATCGCTTTCACATAAATGGGTGCTTGACCACCGTTCGGACGAAATACGTCCTATCGAATATCTTGAGAAGCTCGTGTCAGAGCAGTTTGAGGGACAGCTTACCGTAGACAGCTCGAGTCACGCCGAGCTTGTTATCAGCATCAGCTGTGACGAGGCAGCTGCCGAGCAGGCGGTGCTTAAGATCCGCAAGCTCTTCTCCGAGCACTATTCTCTTGACGAGGATAACGACGTTCTCTCTGCTCAGATGGTGGAGGATAAGGATGAGGACTCCGAGTCTGCCTCAAACGAGGCGAAGAGTGATTCTGAGGAAGGCTCTGAGGAGAAAAAGAAGGAGCTTCGGGAGGCTCTTACCAAGAGCAAGGGCACAAAGAAGGCTCTCTCCGTCGATGAATGCATTGCAAGGATCGACGGCCTCGTGGGTGCTAAGGAATTCAAGGCACTCTCTCACGAGCTTGTTGACATTGCACCCCAGCTCTGTGAGTATAAGACCTATGATATACTGAATTTCCAGTCCTACCTCTTCTCGATAAATGAGGGACACGGACTTTCCACCTATCTTTCCTCGATGGCAGATCTGCTTGAATCGCTCGGTCTTCCCAACATTTCGTCGGTGGAGATCGTTGAGGAGGGCATCCGCCCCCGCATCAGCGAGCTTGTCGATCCCTTCGAAGGCTTAAAAAAGCTTATCAGCCGTCCCAGAAATAATACACTCCTTCTTTGTCTGGATATTTCCGAGTGGATGAACAAGCTTCACGATCGCGAGTTCAGAAGCTTCCTTATGCTCGTTTGCAGAAATCTGTCCAAGCTTATAGTTGTGTTTCGTATTCCCTTCGTGGACAAGGAGGTTCTCAACAGAGTAGGCGAGTCGCTTGGCGACCTTATGTTCGTTCGTACCGTTTCCTTCGCTCCCTTTGACAAGGCAGAGCTTCAGGCCTGTGCAGACGCCGAGCTTAAGAAGTATAACTTCACCATCGCAGACGAAGCGTGGGAGGGCTTCCACGGCCGTGTTGCAGAGGAGAAGAGGGACGGAAAATTCTACGGTGTTAATACCGTAAAGAAGATCGTACGAGACCTTCTTTATAAAAAGCAGCTTAAGAACGCTCGTGGCGGTGCAGAGCCTACTCACATCTGTGTTGAGGACGCGAGGGAGATCTGCGAGATACTGTCCGAGTCCAACGTTTCTGCACACGAGATGCTCGACCGTATGGTTGGCGGCGAGGGCTTTAAGAAGAAGATCGACGAGATCGTCGCTCAGATCAAGCTTGCTCTCCGCACACCCGACGTTGAGATACCCTGTATACATATGAGATTTGTCGGTAACCCCGGTACCGGTAAGACAACCGTTGCGAGAATAGTCGGCAAGATCCTGAAGGAAAACGGAATACTCAGAATAGGTGGCTTCTTCGAGTGCTCGGGCAGAGATCTGTGCGGCCGCTACGTTGGTGAGACCGCACCCAAGACCTCCAGTGCCTGCCGTGATGCATATGGCTCGGTTCTCTTTATTGACGAGGCCTATTCGCTTTACAGGGGCACGGGCGGTGATGCCGATTACGGACGCGAGGCTCTTGATACTCTTATTGCAGAGATGGAGAACCACCGCACCGACCTCGTGGTAATTATGGCGGGCTATACCGATGAGATGAATACTCTTATGGAGGGTAATGCAGGTCTCGCCAGCAGAATGCCCTACGTTATTGAGTTCCCCAACTTTACAAGAGAGCAGCTTTACGAGATCTTCCTCTCTATGATGCGTGGTCAGTTTGAATATGACGAGAAGCTTCTTCCCGCGGTAGAGGATTACTTTATGAGTATTCCCGACGCCATCATCAACTCCAAGGAGTTCAGCAACGCCAGATTCGTTCGTAACCTCTTCGAGCGAACCTGGGCGAAGGCTTCTATGAGATGCCAGCTCGAGAAGCTTGATACAATTAAGCTTATCAAAGATGATTTTGTTCGTGCAAGCTCGGATAAGGAGTTCTGCTTCCAAATCGAGCGTAAGAGCAAGATCGGTTTTGTAAAATAATTTTTAAAGGAGAAAATGCAAATGGCAGACGAAAAGGTATTAAAAGAGGCCAAGGTGGCCTTCTCCACCCTCTGTGCAATGCTTGATGATAAGGAATGGCATTACAGCAAGGATGAGGATAAGCTCTTGGTTGAATGCGGAGCAAACGGAGACGATCTTCCCATCGACATCAGGATCAAGGTTGATCCCGAAAAGCAGATCGTTTCTCTCTATTCCACCCTCCCCTATAAGATTCCCGAGGAGGAGAGGGTTCTTGCAGCAATCGCTATCAGTGCTATGAACTACAATATGGTTGACGGTAACTTCGACTATAATATTGGCAGCGGCTCGGTTCTCTTCAGACTGACCTCCAGCTTCAGAGAGAGCCTTGTAAGCAAGGAGATGTTTGAGTATATGCTCTTCGTTTCCTGCCTGACGGTTGACAGATATAACGATAAGCTGCTTATGCTTGTCAAGAACGTAATGTCTCTTGAGGACTTTATTAATTTCTGTAAGGAGTAAGAAAAATGGCAGATAAGAAGCAGACATTATACGCTCAGGAGGCGTATGAAACACTTTGCACCACGCTCGATAACATCGGCTGGCATTATGAAAGAATGGATGACGACCTTAAGATTATGTTCGGCGTTGGCGGCGACGATCTTCCTATGGCCTTCCTCATCCTCGTTGACGCGGACAGACAGCTCATCAGACTTCTCTCGCTTCTGCCCTTCCAGATGTCAGACGAGAAGCGTATTGACGGTGCTATCGCCACCTCGGCTATCAATTACGCTATCGCAGACGGTAGCTTCGATTTTGATATCGAGACCGGCCGCATCCTCTTCAGAATGACCTCCAGCTTCAGAGAGAGTCTTATCGGCGAGGAGCTCTTCAAGTATATGGTTTCCGTAGCTTGTCTTACCGTTGACAGATATAATGATAAGCTTTGTGCTATTAACGACGGCGAGCTTTCTATTGAGGACTTCATTAAGGAGCTTTGATTTTGAACCTTAGCGAAAGGGCAGGGAATACCCCTGCCCTTTCTTTTTTATTTTGCGAGCTGTTAATTCTCCGGGGTTTTTATATGTTTATGACATCAATATCTTGCATTTTAATAAAAAAGGTGTTAGAATGTATAATAGAGAAATGTATCCTTCTTTTCGTAAATAATCATCGGTTACGTAAGATGGAAGCAGGAGCAAATATGAAAAACCTTAAGCAAAACAGAATTTTCAGCTTTGCAGCAATTTTTATCGCTTATCTTCTTGCCACCGCCATAGGCGTTGCGGTCTACGGGATGCTATCCTTCGATTGGTGGCTTTCGCTTCTTATCAGCGACGTCGTGGCTACCGTTGTTACCTTTATTTTCAGCATCATATTTTCTAACGCCTCGGTGTACGATCCATATTGGAGCGTGCAGCCACCGGTTATTCTTATTACCTTTGCCCTCTTCCACCGTCCCACGCCATACACTCTGCTGCTTATTGCGGTGGTGTCCTTCTGGGCAGTACGTCTGACGGCAAACTGGGCCTATACCTTCGGTGATCTTACGCACCAGGATTGGCGTTATTCTATGCTTCGTGAGAAGACCGGGGTATTTTATCCCATAATCAACCTGGTAGGTATTCATCTTGTGCCTACCCTCGTGGTGTACGGCTGTATTCTGCCGGCTGTATACGCCGTAAGAGAGGGGCTTGCGGGTAATATTTTCAGCGTTTTTCTCCTTCTTCTGTCGCTTTCCGCCACCGTAATGCAGGGTGCTGCCGATATTCAGATGCACAGATTCCGCAGGAACAGAGAAACCCCCTTCATCCGCGTGGGGCTTTGGAGGTATTCACGTCACCCAAATTATCTCGGCGAGATACTGATGTGGTGGGGTGTCGGTATGTCGGTTGTGGCTGCATCTCCCGACGTCCCATACCTTCTTGTGGGTGCGGTGGCCAACACCTTGCTCTTCCTTGCCGTAAGCATTCCTATGGCGGATAAACGCCAGTCACGTAAGCCGGGATTTGATAAATACAAAAGCGAAACCAGAATACTTCTTCCTATTAAAAAATAAAAACGGCATACCGTTATAGAGTTTTTGTTGATTTTCAATAAAATTACTTATTTTTTCAAAAGCGTGAGGGCCTATGAAATACAAGATAAACAGACAGCTTTTCCCGTTTTCTCTTTTCACGCCTCCCATCAGCGAGAGCTTTCTCGCCCTGGCCGTGCCCTTTATGAGAGAGCCAAAATTTATATATAAGAATAATGCTGTTGACACTCAACGGATTGAAATTCCCAGCTTTGACGGTCAGACCATCGGGGTCTTTCTTATGACACCAAAATCGGTTGGCGAAAGCTCCCCCTGCTTGATTTATTTTCACGGCGGTGGCTTTGTGCTGCCCGCGGCGGATTATCATTATAAGAATTCGCTTCGCTATGCGACAGAGTGCGGTTGCCGCGTGCTGTTCGTTAATTACCGTCTTGCACCGAAGCATCCGCATCCGATCTTCTTTGAGGATTGCTATGCCGCGGCCTGCTGGCTCTACGATAACGCCGAGAAATATTCTATTGACCGTGAGCGTATAGGCATCGGTGGTGACAGTGCGGGCGGCACGCTGTCGGTAGGAGTATGTATGATGCTTCGCGACAGAAATCACCCGCTGAAGCCTCTGTTTCAGATGCTTCCGTATCCCTTCCTTGATGCCCGTAATAACAGCGAGTCCTGTAAGAGATTTACCGATACGCCGATGTGGAACTCCACTCTGTCGGGCCGTATAGCTCCGATGACTCGGGTTGACAGAAGCAGCCCCGACTACTTTTATTATTCTCCCGTCGAGGCAGACAGCCTTGACGGTCTCCCTCCCGCATATATTGAAACGGCAGAGTTCGATTGTCTTCACGACGATGGCATCCTCTACGCCGAGAGACTTCGCGAGGAAGAAATTCCCGTTACTCTTAACGAAACGAGGGGGACTATGCACGGCTTTGATATAGTTCAGAGGGCCGGGATTACGAAGCTCGCCCTTCGAAACAGAATAGACTTTATGCAAACGCTTTTTGCAAAGCGATCCTGAAGGACACAGTAACGTTTGATGGGCTTGCCGCAGCAGAGGTCTTTGACGGCAGATCTCTCGCTCAGCTTTGGGACAGCATTGAAATTATAAATATCAATGGTTGCGAGCCCTCGGAAATGATAGAGTCATACCTTTAAGGAGTAAAAATATGAAATTGCTGAAAAAACTGTATGATAAAAGCAAAATATGGTTTTCGGTCACCTGGATCATAGCCTATTGCATCCTTATGTCGCTGGGCGACGGACTGTCCTCGGTGTTTGGTGTGGAAAAGTCTGTGACGCTGGTCTTTGGTCTTTTTCTTTCTCTTTTGCTCATCCGTTTTTTAAAGCTGAATGATCTCCTTCGCGATTTTGGCCTTTGCAAATCCTCTGCATCGGCGGGCTCGATGCTGTTTTATATACCGCTTGTTCTTATGCTTTGCGTTAACCTTATGTTCGGAATAAGGCTTAATTACAGCATTTTGGGAACTATACTTTACATATTAACTATGTTTTGCGTCGGATTTCTTGAGGAGATCATCTTCCGCGGCCTGCTTTTCGGTGCAATGAAAGAGAACAGCTTTAAGTCTGCGGTCATAGTTGCCAGCCTTACCTTCGGCATCGGTCATATCATTAATCTTGTAAATGGCTCGGGTGCCGACCTTATATCAAATCTTCTGCAGGTGGTTTATGCCACCGCGGCAGGCTTTATGTTCGTGATGATGTACTGTAACGAGGGAAGCCTTATTCCTTGCATCGTTGCCCACGGTTTGTTTAATGCCCTCAGTGCCTTCATCGGCGAGGGTGCGTCAGAGCCGATGGGTAAGATCACCTCTGCCGTAATTCTCACCGTCATAACCTCGGCTTATGCTATCTACCTTGCTTTCACCTTGAAGAAAAGGAAAAATACAGAATAGGAGGATATCCTATGGAAATGTTTATTTCGGACACCCATTTCGGTCACGAAAATATTCTTGACTCCTACCGTCCGGGCTTTGCCTCCATTGATGCTATGGATGAGGCAATTATCAATAATATTAACCGCAGGATGAAGAAGAATGATATTCTCTATATCGCCGGTGACTTCTGCTACAGAAGTAGTCGCTCACCCCTTGAGTATCTTAACGCAATCAAGCCGAAGAAGGTTCTTCTCATCGGCAATCACGACCGCGATTGGTTGAAGCGTTTGAGCGACGATGTTATCAAGGAGCATTTCATCGGCGTCCACGACCGACTTTTTATCAAAAGGGGTGGCATCGAGCTTCATCTTAACCATTTTCCCGCCCTTGCCTGGAACCGCAGCCACTATTTTGCAGAGTCATTCTCCATCTGCGGTCATATTCACAGTGAGCGTACGGCTACGCTGGCGGCACAGCTATTTCCCTTGGTGAAAACCCAGTTCAACGCAGGCGTTGACGTCAATAGTTTTGAGCCCGTTACATTTGCAGAGCTTGTCAGAAATAATACCCTCTTCTACGGTCGAAGCTATACCGATGACGAGCAGGTGCTTATGGATCGGGCAATTGAACGCGTAATGTCAAGCTCGGCAAAATAATCGCCGAGCCATAAAATCAAAGGATAAAGCAATGACCAATTATGAAATATTAGAGATTGCTATGAGGCAATCAGCAGTCGACCTGTGCTGTCAGGCGGAAGATTTTCTTAGGAGCGAGAACGTTATAGTCAACTCTCACAGCAGCGAGGGAGCACGACGCTATCTCACCCTGCCATTTTCCTGTCAGCTGGTGTCCTACGGCAATAACGTAGTAGCCTCAGTCTCGCCCGAATTTTACGATATTACCAAGAGGTATATAGACACCTATTCGGTAGAGCATCTGTTTGAGACGCCCAATCTACACGTGCTGAACGAGGCACTTATGCCCTTGGGACAGAAAATTTGCTTTATGGCGGAGTATTTTTTACCCGACGTTGATATTTTGCGTCCGCTTGAGTGTGATTTTGAGCTACGTGTCCTGACACCTGCGGATTTTCAGCATCTTTATGGCGGGGAGTGGTCAAACGCCCTTTGTGAAAATCGACGTCACCTTGACGTGCTTGCTGTGGGTGCTTATGATGACGGCCGATTAATCGGACTCTCTGGCTGCTCTGCAGATTGTGACGATATGTGGCAGATTGGCATTGACGTCAACCCGAAATATCGCAGGAGGGGTATCGCCTCGGCACTTACCAGCCGTCTTGCTGTTGAAATTCTCGAGCGGGGTAAAACGCCCTTTTACTGTGCCGCCTGGTCAAACGTCAAATCGGTTCGCAACGCAATCAAGAGCGGCTTTCGTCCCACCTGGGTGGAGATGACCGCAAGGCCCCGTGAAACGGTAGACGAAATGAATAAAAGGTAAGGAGCTTAAAAGGCTCGTCAGGAGTTATAAAAGAATGAGTAAAATAACCTTAATTAATGCATCCTGTGCAGATCAGACGGTAGATGCTGTCGTTAATGCCGCAAACAGATATTTGTGGGCAGGCGGAGGTATCTGCGGTGTGATCTTCAGACGGGCAGGAGTAGCTCAGCTTCGTCAGGCCTGTGCAAAGCATCGCACGCCTCTTCCCGACGGCTCTGCCGTAATAACTCCTGCATTTAACCTAACCAATGCAAAATTCATCATTCACGCCGTTGGTCCGGATTTTTCGGAGACTCCTGATGGCTTTTCGGCGTTGCTTGATGCCTACTATAATTCTCTCCTTCTGTTGATGGAGAATGGACTTGCCAGCATTTCCTTCCCCCTCATCAGCTCGGGAATATTCGGCGGTGAGCTTCCGGATCCCCCCGCCGAGTCTGCGAAGCAATGCTGCCTTGCGTATAAAAAATTCATAAGTAATTATCCGAGCTATGATGTTGACGTCAGGCTCTGTGCCTTCACCTATGACGAATTTCAAAGTGCCAATAGGATATTTGATGAAATATTCGGGTGACGTATCGCAACTTTTTTAACAAAAACCAAATCTACAGGAGCCTATATGATCAGCGAAAAGGACAGGCTAAGAAGAGAAAAAATACTGAACGGTAACCTACTCGGTGCGATCGTCAGTATCTGTGCACCCATCTTCCTATACAATTTATTTAACTCGTTTTATTCGGTAATAGACGCGGTGGTCGTGGCAAGAATCGATCCCACCAGCGTAAGTGCAGTTGCTATGCTGTCGCAGATAAATCACCTGCTGTCCTCTCTCGGTGCGGGTGTGGCGGCGGGTGGCGGAATAATCGTTGCCAGACTCTTCGGTGCGGGAGATATGGATGATGCGAGATTTCACTCTAATCAGATAATCTCGCTCTCCGGTATTATCGTGTCGATCCTTCTTGCCATTTGTCTGCCCCTGTCTCTGCCCATTATGCGACTCTCGGGAGTTCCCGACGAGCTTATTGCTATCGGAACGGGCTATTTCGTGGTGCAGATAATCAGTCTTGCGTTTATGTTCTTCAACAGTGTCTTTATGGCAATGCAGAAGGCAAAGGGCAATACGAAAATAATGTTCTGGCTTAATATCCTGGTTATGATAATCAAGCTGTCTCTCTCCCTCCTCTTTATCTGGGTGATGGAGAAGCGGGATATTATGTGGGTGGCTATTGCTACAATGATCGGCCAGGCGGTAATGTTCGTCATCCTGCTTCTTATGATGCTTGATAAGAATAACGTATTTATCATACGTATGGACGAATTCAAGCTTAAGATGAGCGTATGCAAGAAAATTTTCGCCATTTCATTTCCCATCTTCCTCGGCAAATTTATCTTCTCCTTCGGTAAGGTAAGCGTTAACGGTATGTGTAAGGAATACGGCCCTCTCGTTGTGGGTGCTCTCGGCGTTTCAAATAATATGAACGGTCTGGCCACCACGCCTATTAACTCCTTTGAGGAGGGTAGCTCTACCGTGATCAGCCAGAATCTCGGTGCAGGGAATCACAGGCGTGCCCTTAAGACCTTCAGTTACACTCTGGTTATGGCCACAGCCCTTGGTATCATAGGCTACGTGCTTATCCGCTTTGTCCTGCAGGATCAGATAATTAATCTGTATAATCAAAACGAGATGGCAGAGGGTGCGGCAGAATTCCTTGCTCTCATCAAATCGATACACAGATACGATTCGCTGTCGATTCTCGCCCTGGCTGTGAACGCCGCCGTTCTTGGTGTGCTTTACGGCTACGGCAAGACTAAGATGACTATGGTGCTTAATATCAGCCGCGTTTTCCTTTTCAGAATACCGATACTCTGGTATTTTCAGACCTTCCATAAGGATATCGGTGCCGAGGCGGCGGGCATCTCAATGGGCATCAGCAATATCTGCATTGCCCTGGCATCCATCCTATGCCTCGTGATCTTCCTTGCGAAGAACAGAGATCTGATAACCAATGCAAAGCCCTCCGAAGCGGAGCTTCCCCTCGCCGCCGAGGGTACATCAGACCCCGATTCCAAATCATAACAAAGGCCCTTGGCTTTCGATGAGCCAAGGGCTACATTTTTTATCCTTGCAAAACCTTGAAATGTATGATAATGTGTGATAAAATAAAGATAAAATACACTTAAGGAGAAAAGACAATGTCTGTATGGGAAAAATTTGAAATTGACAGTACGGATTATCTCAATCGAGTTTTTAATAAGTATGCTCACTTTGATTGCAGAGGAGGAAGCAATTCTACCGTTTCCGATATTGAGGTAATGACTAACAGCGGCAGACACTTTTATATTGAAGCAAAGCATTGCCCCGCACAGTGCGGCCAGTTCGTTTTACTTCCAAATGTGGGAGAAGGAAAATTTGAATACAGCAGACAGAATGCGACCCTCCTAAATCCTTATTCTGAATCCATAATAAAGCATATGAATTCTCGCTTTGACGAGTATAAGGAGGCGGGAACGGCAGGGAAGCCAATTGAAATGGAAAATGGCTCCTCCATCTTTGCCGCCTGGATAGTTCAGGCGTATAGGGATAAGGGAGCCGAGTTTATTATTACTAATGGTAATATCATCATACCGGTTGATGATTTTTCAAACAGCTTTTACATAAGTGCCAAGTATCGTGTTAAGCGAAGCGGCTCAAACAGCGTTGGCAGTGGAAGAATGGATGCGGCAAGGGAATATCTTGAGAGCAATTTCAGCCTGACTTCTGTTCAAAGATCGGGCGACAAGCTCTTTGCAACCTCGGATAGCTATCTTCATAACCGTCGCTTCGTTATCGCGGGAACAGAATATATGATCTCCGGCCGCGGCGAACGCTATGAAATAAGAAGGCTGTCAAACACATTTAATGCTAATGTGATCTTTTCGATAGAATTGAAGGAGTGTATACGCGGCTTGTCTTATGAAGAGTTTGCTTCATTCCTTAAGCAGTAAGCTTGCCTCGTCACGAAAGGCCACGTATTTTCGGATAGAATATGTAAAGGCGGATAGATGGTATTTTCCAATCGGCAAAGCATCGATCATCCTTGCCTCCATCTCCTTATTCTTGCCTGTGTGAGCAAATAAAGCGAGCAGAGAGCGACATCTGTCGCGTGCATATTCCTCGTCAATATCGCAGTCGGCGATCGACCGTTCAATACGCTTTATCCTTGATACGTGATCGCTGCACAGCTTGCGTGGCGTTTTATTGGCCTTAAGCCAGAGCACAAAGTCAATTTCATTCATTGGCACCACCCTGAAGCGATCTTCCTATTTCAATAGCAATATATTGAAGCACGTCGATAACGACCGAATTGCCAAATTGCTGATATGCCTGATTGGGCTTTGATGCAATGATATATGAGTCAGGAAAGCCCATTATTCTTGCACACTCACGGGGGTGTAGCTTGCGTGGCCTTCCGTTTATGAGATAACCGCCCGTTTTGGCGAAAACGCCTCCACCGTATGCGGAAAGAGTAATCGCAATACCCTTCGTGCTGTAAATTCGCTCTCCCTGTCCCCCCTTGTTTACTATACCAAG
>JAZQDF010000277.1:0-8085 GCA_045546635.1 Eubacteriales bacterium | reverse complement strand
ATACTGTTAGTCTCAAGCTTACCAGCCATATAAGAAATCTCTCCGTTCGGTTTTTATCGCAAACATTATACAACAAAACACCGCTGAAAGCAATATTTTTTTAAAATTTTATAAATTTATAGCGAAAATAATTGAAAAAAGCATAAAAAGGTGATAGAATAATATAGAAAATACAAGAAAGGCGTATTATGGACTTTTACTGGATCATATTAATATGCATTATCGCCGCGGCAGCAATAGTGCTTGGCACGGTGGCGGTGTGTTATTTCAAAATTTTTTATTCAAAAAGCCGCAGGACGCGGGCCGAGGATGATTACGATCTGCCGCCGGGGAAGGAGTATGAGCCCTTCTATCCCCAGATGATAGAGTGGACGAAGCGATGCCGTGCCACGCCCCACAGAAACGTAGAGATAACCTCCTTCGACGGTCTGACGATCCGCGGAAGGTATTATGAGCTGAGCCCCGATGCCCCCATTGAGATTATGATGCACGGCTATCACGGTAATCTTGAGAGAGATCTCAGCGGAGGTATATTCCGAGCGTTGAACATAGGTCACAGCGTGCTGGTATACAACCATCGCGGAAGCGGTGACAGCGACGGACACACCCTTACCTTCGGAATTAACGAGAGCCGCGACTGCAGACGCTGGATAGATTTTGTGCTTACCGAGATAAACCCTAACGCCAAGATCATACTGTCGGGCGTTTCTATGGGTGCGGCGACGGCAATGATAACCTCGGGATATGATGATCTGCCCGAAAATATCGTTGGAATCGTTGCAGATTGCGGTTATACCTCGGCGGAGGCTATCATCAAGAAGGTTATGCGGGATATGAAGCTGCCGCCCGATATTCTCTACCCCTTCGTAAGGCTTGGCGGACGTATTTTCGGCGGGTTTAATATCGACGAGTTCTCCCCCATCGAGCAGGTGAAGAGGTCAAGGATACCCACCATATTCGTTCACGGTGATAAGGACTTCTTCGTTCCCATTGATATGTCGCGGGAAAACTACGAGGCAAGCTCGGCCACCAAGAAGGAGCTTTATATAGTAGAGGGAGCTGCCCACGGCCTTGCATACGTGGTTGCAGGTGACGGTTATCTCGACAAGCTTACCGAATTCTTCAGCTACATAAATGACGAAAACTGTTGACAAAGCGTGAAAAATGCGATATAATTTTCTTGACTATTTTTTTAGGAGGCAATATTATGATTTCTAATTCTGAAATTCGTGCAAGAGCCAGAGATATTCTCGGCGGCTCAAAATTATTCAGCGGTAGCTGGCTCTACCCCGTTCTCGTCGTGCTTATCGTTGGTGCTCTCAACGCCGCGGTCAGTTTTACATACGTAGGCCCGATTATCGTAATGGGACTGCTTACGGTGGCATCGGCAAGATACTTTATGAACAGAGTAAGAGGCACTATTGAGCCCAAGAACATTGAGAGTGCAATAGACGGCGTCAAGGACAACTTCCTCGGCTCTATGCTTACCGGCGTACTCTACACCGTGTTCGTTTTTATCGGCACGCTTGTGTTCTTAATTCCCGGTATTATCTTCAGCTATTCCTTCGCTATGGCATTCTACGTGATCAACGACCATCCCGAGATGACCGCAATGCAGGCACTTAAGGAGAGCCACCGTCTTATGAGAGGTAACAGAATGAAGTTCTTCCTGCTTAATCTCTCCTTCATCGGCTGGATGATACTCGGCTCGCTGTGCTTCGGTATCGGTACGCTGTGGGTTTCTGCATATATGGAGACCGCACATGCAGTATTCTACGAGGAGCTTGTTGCCCGCGACAGCGGTTACACCGCATAATATTTATTAATAAAAAAAACAGAGGTATCGCTACCTCTGTTTTTTTTATTATTTGTAGAAGAAGACGCCCTGCCCCCAGCCGAGAGTACCGCCGCTCAACAGATGACGAACATAGCAGCGTCGCATCGTAGTATCGGCGGGAAGCCTTGCGGGATCACGCTCGTCGGTGTCAAAGATACGCCACAGATCCTCGAGAGAGGGATCGTCAGAGCCGTCAATGATATCAAAGCGTGACATAAATTTATAGACGTTGGTGCTGTCGGGCAGGATGCGTTTGTTCTCGGGATAGAGCATCCAGGAGTGACAGACGAAGGGAATGCCCTCTGCGACCTGATCACCGAAGTATTCGGCCGCGAGGGCGAAGGCCTCGTCACAGCTGTCGGGTGTCAGATGCGTCAGCGTACGCGGGATATGGACGTTTATTACTTTGCTGTCGGGAGTGAGGGTGCGTCCGTCCCTCTCGTAATGCCTTGAGAACGGATCCACCTCAAACTGAAGTCTGGCCAGAGCGACACGCTGAAGATTGAAGAAGCGGCCGAACCACCAGGCAACGAAGGAGCCGATAACCCCCTTTACCGCCTTGCACTCAGCAAGCTTGTATTTAAGGTCAAGCATACTGTTATGATAGATCGCGAGGTCGATGCCACGCTCGGTATATATAGAACGCAGGCGTCGGGAAAGGCATATAAAAATAAGCAGCTCGGCGGTGTATTTATGCATATCAAGGCGAGCGGCAACCTCGTCGGAGAGCGATATGACAAGGTCAAAATCGCAGTTCATATCCCGATCGTAAATCGCAATCGCCTCGTTCCATACGGCAAGGGTGTCGGGGCGGGAGGCTATTCTGTCATAGGTGAAAAGCAGGAATTCCGCATCCGTCCTGTCGTAGCCGAAGGAGTCAAAAAATTCTATCAGATATTCTCTCATTTTTCTATATTATTTAAGCCTTGCCTTTACGAAAATCGATGAGTGGTCGGAGGAATAAACGCCGTCGTGAAGGTTGTTTACGACACCGTATTCGCTAACGGTGGCGTCACCCTTACTGATCATAATATAATCGATGCGTCTGGGATCTGCCGCCTCACCCCAGCCGTGGAAGGTGGGATTGTCATCGGTCAGCTCGGCAATAAGCTTCGCATCGTCAAATGCCTCCTTGGTAGACTGAATGGTTTTGCTGTTCTCCTTGGCGTTCAGGTCGCCCATAAGGAAGGAGGGGAGGTCACCGAACTCGGCAATCTTATCAAGAACCACGCCGATGCCGTTAATTCGAGCTTCGTCGCTGGTGTGATCAAGATGAGTGTTGAATACGGCAAGCTGCCTGTCGGTCAGTCTGTCGCGGAGGATAACGTAGACGCAGATGCGGTAATGCTCGCTGCCCCAATCCTTGCTCATAACGTCGGGAGTCTCGGAAAGCCAGAAGGAGCCGCTGTCCACCTTCTCAAATCTATCGGTGCGATAGAATATGGGACAGCCCTCGCTGAGAATAAAATTATCGCGATAGGCGATCTCGGAGTCATATCCCTCCATAAGCCCCTTAAGATAGGAGTAATGAACGAAGGTCGCCTCCTGGAAGCCGATTATATCGGGCATTACCGAGCCTATATCCTCGGCAATAAGAGAGGCACGGTTAAACCAGCTCTTCGTAAGAATATCCTCGGGGGCGATATATCTTACGTTGGTGCTCATAAGTGTTATTTCTTCATCGAAGCTTTGCTCGGGAGAAATCTTATCATTGGAGAAAAGATATCCCGGCAGGAAGAACAGCAGCAGAACCAGATAAACGCACACCGCGGCTGCTACAAGCTTAAGAATGATCTTCATATTTTTTGCTCCTTTATTTTGTATTTTTTATTTTGGGACATTTGCCGAAAATAAATTTGCCCTGCTTTGTGAGACTGTGCGGCAGGGTGACCTCCTCAAGATTTTCACACATTGAGAAGGCGTAGTCGCCAAGCTCCTCAAGTCCCTCGGGCAGAGTAATCCTTACGAGAGAATTGCACCCGGAAAAGGCGTGGTCACCGACGGTCTTCACGCTTGACGGGATGCCGATACGCGAAAGAGCCTTGCAGCTGCTGAAGGCACCCGAGCCAATCTCGCTTACACCCGCGGGTATATCAATTTCCGTAAGAGAGGTGCAATAGCTGAAGGCACCCTTCTCTATCCTCTGAAGTCCCTCGTTAAGACGAACGCGGCGAAGATTTTCGCAGGAATTAAAGGCGTACCTGCCAACGACCTCTACCGTCGAGGGCAGCTCAACACCTACCAAGGCACTGCAGCCGTTGAAGGCATTCTGGCCTATTGTAACGAGTCCCTCGGGCAAGGAAATGCTCTCAAGTCCAAAGCAGTATTTGAATGCCGAGTCAGGCAGGTCGCGAAGGGCTTTTGGTAATTTTATAGACTTTATTTTAAGGCAGTTTAAAAACGCCTGGGATCCTATGGTATGAAGTCCGCTCGGAAGATCGATATGATCAAGAGCAAAGCAGGCCATAAATGCACGGCTACCGATCTCGGTGACGGTATCGGGGATCTCGACGCGACGGAGCTCGCCGCAGTTAAAGAAGGCGGCGTCACCGATCTTGGTGACGGGAAGACCGTTGTGCTCGGCGGGGATCTTCACCTCGCCCGATATGCCCTCACCGCCGAGGAATATATAGGATTTTCCGTCCCCGGAGGGCTTGAAATATTTCTGATCTGTCATTAACCATTCTCCTTTTCAGAGCTGTTTATTAACGTAATCGGGACGGGGTGAGCCTGCGGCCGGGCCGAGGCTGTTATGCTCGTAAAATCTGACCGTGTCGTGTGCCTCTGCCTTGCCCCAATCGTCAAAGCCGAGAGGATTTATATGCTCACCGAGATAGCAGTCCTCAAGCCGCAGGTATGCGTGATTTCGCCAGGGGCGTGCAATAAAGCAGCTGCCCTTACCTACGCCATCTCTCGCGGTAAATCTGCAATTTCTGGCGACGAAGCCCACCTCAACGTCGGCGGGAGTGGAGGGAGCGAAAATATAGCCCTCCTCAACGCTGACAAACTCGCAGGAGTCGAAATATGCGGTCGCACCGCCGAAGATAAAGTCAACGCCGCCCTCTATGATGCAATTCTTAAAATGGAAGGTACGCCTTTTACGCTCGGTAAACTGCTTCGGCCCGATGAAACCGCCGGGAATAATTTCCTTATCGGGCAGCGGTGCGAGAAAGAGGGTGTCCTGATGTCCGCGGAGAATACAGCCCTCAAGCGTAATGCCGTCGCCGTCAAGATAGAGGGCAATTGCCTGGCCTACGTCCCTGCCCCGCCCTGCAGTATTCTCAAAGATGCAGTTCTTGAAGCAGATATTATCGCCATCCACAAGAACGGTATAGCTGCGGAAGGTGCCACGCTTCGTGCCGTCGGGCATATCCTCCCTGGCGTAATGAGAACCGCTGAAGGTTTTGTTTTCTATTGTAAGGTTGCTTTCGCTGATATGTATCTCGGGCATAACGGTACTCTCCTTTATAAGTACATTATATCAATAAAAAAGCTATAAAGCAAGTTTTTTTAGAAAATATGTTTACAAATCGGAAAAATGGTGGTATAATAAATTTGCCAAACAAAAACGAATAACGATAATGTGGATCAACTCGCTATTTTTATAGGGGGTTTTATACCCTTTTTCATTTTTTACACAAGTTTTGTGAATACTAGGTAAAAGCGTAGATTCCCCTAACTTGTGTGATGAGTTATATCCATATTCGTTAGTTTTTGTTTGGCGACAATTGGAGTCTGCGGTTTTCGGTGCGGCAGCTTCGGTTGTCGCACTTTTTGTTTTGAAAGGAGGCACTTTATGGAATACATGGGATCAAAAGAGGCAGCAGAAAAACTTAAAGTTACTCAGGCAACTATTTCTGCTTGGTGTAGAGAGAACCGAATCCCTAATGCAGAGCAGGATGCTCCTGGTAGCCCTTGGAGAATACCGATCAGTTTCACAAGGAAAGATTTATTACCCAAAAAGAAAGGAAATGTAAAAAATGGATAAGCAAAATGATAATATTCAAGAAAATGAAGATTTAAATCTCGCTGAAAACAATCTACGATTAACAAAGAAAAAAATTGTTACTCAGAAAATTGGAGTAATTATTGGGTTGGCATTAGGTGTGATAACTGTTATTGCAATTCTGCTCATTGTGTTACTTGGTGGTAATAATGCAAGTAGCAATAACAATCAATGCATACATAAGTATGTTAAGGACACCGAAAACTCTGTAGAATCCACTTGCACAATAAGGGGAACATTGGTTTTTAAATGTGAAAAATGTGGTGACACTTACAATGAAGTTTCCTTTGCACGAGGTCATTCTTGGAAATCTGCCACGTGTACTGAAGCAAAATACTGTCTCTTGTGCAAAATTACCGAAGGCTCTCCGAAAGGTCATAATTGGAAAAATGCTACATGTACAACAAGCAAAAAATGTTATTATTGTGGCATAACCGATGGAGAACCCAAACCACACTCTTGGATAGAAGCAACATGTACTGAAGCAAAAAAGTGTAAATCATGCGGAGCAATAGAAGGTTCTGCGTTAGGACATATTTGGGCAGACGCAACCTGCGATGCTCCAAAAACGTGTGAAAGATGCCAAAAAACTGAAGGAGCAGCATTGAATCATAATTTCGAAAAAGGAATATGCACCTATTGTTTCTATGAGGATCCTTTCTACAGTTATCAATTACCCACAGAAATAATTCCCGTAGGCGGCACTTGGATAATTGATGGACAATGGGAATTTACTATACTCTCTGCGACTAAGCATTATTTATGCAATAGTTACGCCAATCAAAAAAACGGATATTCTGATGAATGTCTTATTCTTGTAAAATATAGGTATAAACATCTAGGTTTTAACGATCCAATTTTCGATGAGTTGACTTTCTGCACTTCTTTAGAAACGGCGTTTGATGAAGATGGAACCGCCAGCATAGGTATCTATCCTTGCAATCATATATACTCTTATGGAATGGATAATGGATTAACAATAGAAGGAACAACTTGCACGTCAGGCGAAACATTTCTTATGCCAAAAGATTGTTCAACCATAAACATATACGTTAAACACCCTCTCGATGAAACATATTGCGAAGAAAACAAGTTGAAACGTTATGCTTCCGCCCTTTTTACTGTAACAGTTGAATAATCATAGATTTACTCTTTCACTAGATATGCTAAAAACTTTCAGAAGAATGTAAAGCAAAAGGCTATATTGTTGAAATAGGTTCAAATACTGTTGGCGAAATCATTTACACTATTACAGACAAAGGTAAAGAAACACAAGACAATTGATAAAAATTCAGCGAGCCTTGAAATATAGGCTCGCCTTTGTTATTTCAGTATATCAATATATTTATAAACTGTATTCCTGCTCAAATTACAAACCCTTGCTAATTCTGAAACGTTAAGTTCACCGTTCAAATATGCTGGATAATGCCTATAAAATATCTGCAGAATATCATCATTTGTCATTTGCGTTCTGCCGAGTTTAACCCCTTTAGCTTTTACATTTGCCATGCCAGAGCACACTATTTCTCTAATCATACCGAGTTCAAGCTCGGCAAATACGCCGGACATCTGAATAAAGGCGTTTGACATCGTGTCAAGTATGCCCTGCGTACAGTCAACACTTACGAAAAAAAGTTGGACACATCACAGAGGATTTCTCCAAAATGATGTGTCCAACTTTAATTTATAGATTTGCTTTTGCGGTATTGATCGAGGAAATCAAGATTCTTCTAATTTTACCGGAATCACCCGAAAGCTTTGAATAAATACTTTCGTTAATCATATTAGTATTGACGAACAGCTTAAGCCAATACTCGGTTTCGTGACATTCCTTTAAGGCAATTTGAAGCTTGGCAATAAAATCAGCAGGACTGCTGGCATAGTTTGCCTCGTGAATATTTGCACCGATGCTAGTACCACTGCGGAGAAGCTGATTTGTAAGTATGCTCTTCCCTTTCATACTTTCACATAGGTTTACTATTTCAACTGCGAAATTCATCGACAGGTCTAATACAAGATTCTTTGACATAACGCCTCCAGAAAATGAAATGTGCTACGCACATGAAATGTTGCAGGGCTTTGCCACGCAACATAAAATGACGAGTCTGCTCGTCATGAAATGATGCCTGCGGCATCGTTGAATGAAATTTGCCTATCTAACGTATGTGCCACGGCGGTCGCCGTGGCACATTTCATTCTTGCGAAGCAAGTATTTCATTCGCTCTGCGAATTTCATTTGCCG
>JAZQDF010000276.1:0-4908 GCA_045546635.1 Eubacteriales bacterium | reverse complement strand
CTCCTGTTGAGCCACCGCCATTAGAGTATGTTACACTATGATTACCTCAAGCATCGTCGTATGTATAGTTATAACTATATGCTTGGATTCTTGTTCCATCTACAGTATACCATATCTCCTACAGCATTTCAAGAGTATCTTTTCTCTTTTTTTAAAAATGCTTATATAATATATTAATCTTTTTTTCTTCAAAATTCTTCAAATTTTCAAAAATTAATTGAATTTTTTTAAAAATCCCGATTTTTAATATCCGCCTATATATTAATATCCTTTTCGGGGGCAAAATGGTTCACGAAAATTGAATTTTTTTAAAAATTTCCCCCTCTATATATTAATACGAAAAAAATGACGAAAAGGTTGCAAAAAAAAGAAAAAAGTTCAAAAAAACGCAAGGCCGTCTGTCTGTCAGGACATAAGCCTTGCTTTTTCTATCGGTGTTAGCCGTTTTATTTAGTTTATATGGTTGCCAAGCTACTTTCTGCCCGCTATGGCTCTTGACATTTTTGGGGTGGTGATATATAATTATTTATATAGTAGATTTGAAAGGAATTTTTATGATAGAGATTAAGCCACAGGATTTCAGATCCAAAATGACGAAAATATTCTCGCAGAACGGACTTTCCTCCTATCTGTCGCTGGAGCGTGTAGAGCAGTTCTACAACCTGACGGTAAGGATGCTTTGCGAAAACGAGAAATACAACCTTACGGCTATAACCGACGTGGACAAGATTATTCTCAACCACTACGCCGACTGCGTTATAATGGCCTCCCGACTTAAGAAGGGGGCGAGCGTTATTGACGTGGGCTGCGGTGCGGGATTTCCCTCTCTGCCGCTGGCGATGGTGCGTCCCGACCTGAAGATCACCGCGATGGACTCTACGGCGAAGCGTGTCAATTACGTTAAGGAGACCGCAGAGCTGCTGGGCCTTACCAATCTTACGGCGGTCGTGATGCGTGCCGAGGACGGCGGCAAAAGTCCCGAGTACCGCGAGAAATACGACTATGCTACCGCCAGGGCGGTTGCCGAAATGCGTGTGTTGTGCGAGCTTACGCTGCCCTTCGTTAAGGTGGGCGGTCAGCTTGTGGCTATGAAGGGCAAGAACGCCGAGTTTGAGCTTTCCTCTGCAAAGAAGGCAATTGCCACCCTCGGCGGCCGTGGCACCGTATGCGAGAGCATCACTCTTAAGGGCGAGGGCGAGATGCTGTCCCATCCGCTGATAATCATTGATAAGAAGGAGAAGACACCCGCCACCTTCCCCCGCCCATTCGCACAGATTTCAAAAAAGCCGCTGTAAGCGGCAGGATCAAGGCTGTCTCAAATGCAAATTTGAGGCAGCTTTTTTTAGGGCTTCATTGAAGAAAACACACGTTTGCTCCTTCGGTCACCTTCGGTGCCGGCTCCGCCTTTAATTCTTGCCGCTCGGGATGACAGATTAGTGATGAAATTTTCAAAATAAACCGCATTTTTCATCAACGGTTGTCCGTTTTTTTAACCGCGTGATTTTTTTGACTTTTGTTATACAAAAAGCCAGCCGATATCTCGGCTGGCTTTTATTTATTTGTTTTTCTTCTTAAGTCCCTTGAAGATATTGATAAAGCTCATTATCTTATTCCAGATGGCACGGCGGCGGGATATCTTCTGATTTTTATTTACCTTCTTGGTGATCTCACCGTCCTCAAGCTGCTCCACGTCGATGCTCTGTCCCTTATCCTCCCTTGCCAGATATTCCGCATAGGTGTAAAGGGCGGCGTTGGCAACGAACTCGCACACCTCTACGCTGTCGAAGGCAGTCTTATCGTTGTCAAGCCAATCAAGCTCGGCAATATATTTATCGTGGAGAAGATTCCACAGCCTCTCCTTACCGTCCACCCAGAGAATGTTGAATATCTTATAGCACCTCTCCGCCGAGAAGTTCAGATAACCACGCTTCAGCGGTACGTACATTCCGTGATGCATAAGAAATTCGCGGATCTTCTTATATACGACGGGAACCTGGCCGTAATATTTACGGAACAGGGTTGCACGTGACTGGTCGGAATAAACCCTGTGATGAATGAGAACCGAGTCAACGAGCCTTACCCTCTCGGCGAGGGCCATAACCGAGCAGACGAAATGCACGTCCTCAAACACGTAGAGGTCGGGATCGAAGGATATCTTCTTGTCGCAAAGGAAGGAGGTGCGTATAAGCTTGTTCCACACGTAGCCCGTAGTGCTGCTGAAGATACAATCGGGATGCTCGTTCTTTGAGGTAACCCTGCCCGATGCGAAAATAGAGGCGTGGGGCTCGTCGGGAGGCGTGGTATACTTATCGCTGCCGTCATTATATATGTCAAATTTTGCTACCGCTACGTCAAGGTTCCCCTCCTCTGCCACACGGTAAAGCGACTCGATAAGCGTGGGCTCGTACATATCGTCAGCGTCAAGGAAGATGACATACCTGCCAACCGCCTTGGCAAAGCCCTTATTTCTGGCGACCGAGGGGCCGTGATTTGTCTGGCTGATGGATGATACCCTGCCGTCCCGAGCCATAAAGGACTCGATGATAGTCGCCGAATTGTCGGTAGAGCCGTCGTCAACACAAATAAGCTCGATATCAGTAAGGCTCTGTGCCAGCACGTCGGAGATCGCACGGCAAAGATACTCGCCTGCGTTGTATACCGGCATTATTACCGAAACCTTAATATTGGGATTTAACTCGGTATGATCTAATTTTTCCATATACTTATTCCTTTGCTTTATTTCCCCTTTATTTTATCATTTATTTATATAATTGTCAAGAGGGGGGATTTTCACAAGCAAAGCATAATGAAACGCATGCGATATTTTATTCTAAAGCCTGATTTTTACGTCAGAGCCATCGGAATCGTGAACGTCCACAAAGTACCAGCCCTTATGTATTTTTCTCATCCGCCTTATGCATCGGCGTATTTCCCGTATCTGTCCGTGGCTTACACTACTAAGGTCCAATCCGTGAGCACCGGGAGCCTTCTTAATTAATCGGAAGGATATCGAATTTATAATCAACAGATTGGGAATTGCAATAAAAAAGCTCTTTTTACCTTCTTTTATAATAATCCTCATTACTCTACAACGATCTCCACGTGGTCGCCTTCATCGTCAACCTCAACCAGCTTACCCACTACGCCCTGGCCTACCATCATAACAATGGCGTTCCAGTCAATATTAAGTCCGCTAAGTCTGTCGCCACCCATACTGGCTATTGATATACCGGAGTCAAGAAAAACCTTAATTAACGGAAGAGGCAGATTCACACGCACCCTTTCACCATCGGCTCCGTTGACTATAATACGTAGAACCAGCTTGTCAAAATCCTTTCTTTCTCCGTCAGGCACAAGGACTGCCTCTCTCGCCTCCTCCTTACCCGTCAACAGCTCGTCAATAGAGCACCCAAGTATTTCCGCAAGCTGCGGCAGGGTCATAATATCAGGACAGGAAATATCGTTTTCCCATTTGCTGACCGCCTGTGCAGATACGCCGAGCCTCTCGGCAAGCTCATCCTGCTTCAGTCCCCTCGCTTTTCTTTTTTCTGCTATTCTCTCACCAAGTGTTTTTTTCATAATTAATTCCTTTCAAAAATGCTTTTATCTTCCGGAAGCATCTTCATTCTACACCGCCAAATACAAAAAAGCAAGCGTTTATCGGTTGTTTTTGCTCAACCATTGGTTAATTTCAAGAACAAACGTTGTTTTTTATGTAAATAAAAGTTGTCATTTATCAGAAAAGAGCCGCAAAACGCGGCTCTTTTCTAATAAATAGGTATAAATCGATAGAATCTATCAGATCTCGCCGTCGGAGAGAACGAGCACGTCATCCTCGGCGGGGAGGATGATATCATCGTCATCTGTAGTGTAGGAGGTGTGAAGCTCGGCGGGAGCCTCCTCCTCGGTCTTGCTGCCCGAATCCTCGATCTCGACAGAGCGGTAGATGCCAAGTCCCGTACCTGCGGGAATAAGCTTACCGATAATAACGTTCTCCTTAAGGCCGAGAAGTCTGTCCTTCTTTCCTGCGATAGCAGCCTCGGTAAGAACCCTTGTGGTCTCCTGGAAGGATGCTGCGGACAGGAAGGACTCGGTCATAAGAGCAGCCTTGGTAATACCAAGGAGGAGAGGAGCACCCTCTGCCTTGCGAAGCAGAATCTCACCGTTCTCCATTCTTCTCTCGATCTCCTCATTTGCCTCACGGAACTCAACAACGTCGACCTTAGATCCAACGAGAAGGTCGGTATCACCCGCTTTCTCGATCTCGATCTTACGTGTCATCTGACGTGCGATACACTCAATATGCTTATCGTTGATCTCAACGTCCTCACCGCGATATACCTTCTGTACCTCACGAATGATGTAATCGTAAACGCCCTCAATAGCTCTGGTACGAAGAACGTCGGCAGGGTTAAGGAAGCCCTCGGTCAGCTGCTGACCGTAGCTAAGCTCCTGGCCGTCCTCGATGCACAGACGCATACCGAAGGGGATCTCGTAAACGATCTCCTCAGCAGAGGGTACACCGTTTCTGTCAAGAGGATTCTTAACGATAACCTTAGAGAGCTTCTTATCGGATACGATATTAGCGATACCCGAATACTCGGTAATGATAGCAGTCTTCTTGGGACGGCGAGCCTCGAACAGCTCCTCTACTCTGGGAAGACCCTGAGTAATATCCGAGCCTGCAACACCACCGGTATGGAAGGTTCTCATCGTAAGCTGGGTACCGGGCTCACCGATAGACTGTGCCGCGATAACGCCGACAGCCTCACCGATAGCAACGGTAGTGCCGTGTGCAAGGTCTGCACCGTAGCCATGAGCACAAACGCCCCTCTTGGACTGACAGCGGAGAATGGTACGGATCTCAACCTGGGTAATACCTGCGTAGATGAAGTCGGTAGCCATACC
>JAZQDF010000275.1:0-6512 GCA_045546635.1 Eubacteriales bacterium | reverse complement strand
TCCGACTTAGCTCGTCAACGATGATAACGTCGATGGTAGTGCCGAGAGCATCTGCTGCAACGTTAGCTGAATCCATAGGCTCGTGCTTTGTGCCTGTGCCGTAAAGAACACCCTCATAGCCGTAATCGTTATCCTCGGTAGCATTGATCTCACCGTCGGTGTAGATCCAACCGGTAGTATCGGTCTGAGTAGCGATGGTCTTGCCTGCAAGTGCCTCCCATACAACGTAGGTAACACCATCAACGGTCTTGGTGGCTACGTCGGAGTTCGCAGGAAGAATTACGTACTGAACAGAGGTGTAATAGGGATCAGAAAAATCAACCTTCTCCTGTCTTGCCTCGGTAATGGTAAGGCCTGCAGCACCGCAATCTGCAAGTTCGCCCTTAGCTACGGTATCTATGATGATACCGAAATCGCCGTCCTGCCATACGATCTCTTTACCAAGCTTGTCACCAACAAGCTCCATAATCTCAACGTCAACGCCGACAATGTCGGAGCCGTCGTAGTACTCAAAGGGAGCGAAGTATGCATTGGTCTGTACGTAGATGGAATCCTTTGCTCCAAGTCCGAGGAGGGAGCAGGAGGAGAGAGTAAGTGTTGCACCGAAGAGCATCACGAGTGCAAGAATGAGAGTAATAATTTTTTTCATTGTTTTTTCCTTCTTTCCGTTTGGTCGGATCTGTGCCCGACTTTTTTCAACGGTGCTATTATACACCCATCATATGCATTTGTCAATAGGTTTTTGCAAAAAAATTCGTATTTTTTGAATTTTTATTCCGCTTTTTTCCTAATTTTTTCAAATTTTAATGAATATGCAGGTTTTATTCTGCATATTTATTCATTAATGCAGGTATATTGATTTTTTTGGGCGTTTGTGGTAAAATAGTATTGTGAAATTTTGTGCATTTGAGCAATAATGGCTCAGAGAAAAAAATGTGAAAGGGCCCGATGAGGGATATGGGGATATTAATATAATGATAGCTTTATCTGCATCCGAAATTAATCTTTCATTCGGTACCGACGTAATACTTAAGGATATCAGCTTTGCCGCAAATGACGGCGACAGAGTCGGTGTTATCGGTGTAAACGGTGCGGGCAAGACCTCGCTGTTCAAAATAATAACGGGCGAATACTCCCCCGACTCGGGTGCTATATATATTCAGAAGGGACACACGGTAGGCGTGCTTGAGCAGAATGCAGACCTCAGCTCGCTGCCCGGTGAGATGAGCTGCCTTGAATATATGTATACAGCCTACCCTGCCCTGCTGTCGCTTGAAAAGGAGATCGCGAGGACGGAGGAGGCCTTGGCAAACGCCGCCGGCACCGAGCAGACCTTAACGCTGACTGCAAGACTTAACGAGCAGAATACGAAATTTGCCGCAGAGGGCGGACTTGAATTCAGGTCACGATGTCGCGGAATGCTGCTCAGGCTGGGATTTGACGAGGAGCTTATAGGCAGGAAGATCAAAACGCTGTCTGGTGGACAGTACACAAGGCTGGCATTGGCAAGACTGCTGGCAACCGAGCCCGACATACTTATGCTGGACGAGCCGACCAACCACCTTGATATCGATGCCCTTGCCTGGCTTGAGAGCTTCATTGCAGGATACAAAAAGACGGTGCTGATCATTTCCCACGACCGTTACTTCCTCGACAGAACCACCAACAAGACGCTGTGGCTCAGATACGGCAAGGCAAGGATGTATAACGGAAGCTACTCCCGATGCAAGGAGCAGAGCGACAGCGAGGCTGCATCTCTTGAAAAGAGATACAAGGAGCAGCAGAAGGAGATCGCCAGAATAAAGGCGAATATTGAATTCCAGCGTAGATGCAATCAGGAGCATAATTACGTTACCATAAGGTCGAAGGAAAAGCAGCTTGCAAGAATGGATCTTGTAGAGCTTGCTCCAAAGGATGAAAAGAGCATAAGACTGAGATTCGCCAGCGAGGAGGAATCGACCGGCAACGTGATAGAAGCCAAGGAGGTTGATTTCTCCTATGGCGATGGCAGGCTTATCAGAAACCTTTCCTTCCTTATAAGAAGAGGCGAGCGGGTAATGTTCCTCGGTGCAAACGGAACCGGCAAATCCACCCTTATGAAGCTTATTAACTCTGCCCTGGTACCCACCCACGGAAAAATAACCTTAGGCTACAATATTAAAATAGGATACTACGATCAGGAGAACCGTGGCCTTACCGACTCTAACACCGTATTCGGCGAGCTTCGTGCGGCCTATCCCGATAAAACCGACTTAGAGCTTCGCTCTACCCTGGCACTCTTCCTATTTGATGCGGATGATATTCAGAGGAGCGTATCCACCCTGTCGGGCGGCGAGCGTGCAAGGGTTACTCTGGCCAAGCTGATACTGAAGAAGGTAAATCTTCTGGTAATGGACGAGCCGACCAACCATCTGGACATCAGCTCCTGCGAGGCACTTGAGAATGCCCTGCTGGCATTTGACGGCACGATAATCGCGGTGTCTCACGACAGATATTTCATCAACAGGATCGCTACCAGGATAATTGAGCTTGCACCCGAGAGGGACAACGGTATGATAGATTACCCCCTGGAGTCCTATGACGACGCCTTCACCGAATATATGCGTATAAGGGAGAGCAGAAATCTTATGCTGCAGGCAAACAGGAAGGCTGCCCCCGTAAGCGATGCAAAGGTTGACTATGAGGAGAAGAAGCGAGAAAAGGCAAAGGCACGAAGCGAGATGAAGCGTCGCGAGCGTGCAACTGTAAAAATAGAAGAGCTGGAGAGCGAGCTTGAGATGCTTGACGCCGAGCTGTTCGGAGAAGCAGCAAGCGACTACGTAAGAGCCGCCGAGATCGAGGAGCGAAAGGCCGAGATCGAGGAGGAGCTGCTTGAGCTTTACGAGCTGGTAATGGATTAAAAGAATTATGATTATTTACGGATATCCCTTAAAAGAAAAATCAAATATTCCCGAATGCGTTATGGCTCTCGGCTTCTTTGACGGGGTGCATATCGCACACAGAGACCTGCTGGCCACCGCGAAGGATATCGCAAAAAAGCGTGGACTTGCCTTCGGCATATTCACCTTCGCATCAGGCGGAGGCATCAAGGCAAAGGCGGGCAGACTGTATAACGATGATGAAAAGGCAGAAATGTTCCGCGATCTGGGAGCTGATTTTACCGTTTTTTCCGACTTCGGTGCAATATCAGGATCATCCCCCGAGGATTTCGTACTGAAGACTCTTTGCGATGATCTTAACTGCAGGGTATGTGTAGCGGGGTTCAACTTCCGATTTGGCAAGGGAGCAAGTGCGGACTCGTCAAGGCTGGCTACGCTTATGCGTCAGGGCGGCGGAGAGGCCGTAATATGCGATGAGATAACAAAGGACGGTCTTACGATGTCGGCAACGCTGATACGCGGACTTATCGAGGAGGGCAAGGTCGAGGAGGCCAACCGCTATCTCGGAATTCCTTATTATATTAAAGGAAGAGTTTCTCACGGACGCACCGACGGCAGAAGGCTGGGCTTCCCCACTGCAAACCTGTCGATTGACGAGGGACGAATTATCCCCCGCCTCGGTGTATACAGAACGGCCCTGGTTATCAACGGTAAAATATACAGCGGTGTCAGTAACATAGGAAAATGCCCCACCTTTGACGGAGAGGAAATACGCCTTGAGACACATATAATAGACTTCGAGGGTGACCTTTACGGCAGAGAAATACGCGTATATCTTCTCGGATTTTTGCGGGGAGAGAGGCGGTTTGACTCGATAGAAGAGCTTAAAAAGCAAATAATAGTTGACAAAAACACTACAATTACTGAAAATGGAGAGATAAAATGGCAGGAACTTGGACTAAAATAACCGTTACAGGACACGTACGGGATCTTGATGGCATAGTCGCGGTTATGAGTATGCTGGACAACGGTCTTATGATAGAGGATTACAGCGACTTCTCGCTTAACGGAATGTACGGTGAGCTTGTTGACGAATCTATACTTAACGCTGACCGCGAGACCGTTCGCGTATCCCTGTTCGTTCCCGAGGAAAGAAATCCCTTGGAGTACAGAGAATTTCTTGAGACAAGGCTCCCTGCCCTTGGAATCGAGGCTGTCATCAGCTTTGAGGGTATAAACGAGGACGACTGGGCTGAGAGCTGGAAGCAGTATTACAAGCCCGTTCCCCTCGGCAAGGTAACTATCGTGCCCGCCTGGGAAAGCTATGAAGCAAGGGGGGGCGAGGTTGTTATCAGAATGGATCCCGGAATGGCATTCGGCACGGGAACACACGAGACCACAAGGCTGGTTATCCGACTTATGCAGGACGTTCTCACGGGAGGTGAGCGTGTGCTTGACGTGGGAACCGGCTCGGGTATACTGTCTATCTGTGCATCAAAGCTGGGTGCGAGGAGCTGTAACGCCTACGATATTGATCCTGTAGCGGTAAAGGTGGCAAGAGAAAACGCCATTGCCGACGGATGCGACAATATCACCGTCGGTGTATCCGACCTGCTCCGCGGAGTAGATCTGTCGGGCGGAAAATATGATTTCTGCGTTGCAAATATCGTTGCAGATATAATCATCAGAATGCTTCCTGACGTCAGGGACTACGTTATGGAGGGCTCGCCCCTCATACTGTCCGGAATTATCGGCGAGCGTGCCGACGAGGTCAGAGAGGCGGTTATAAGGAACGGATTTACCGTCGAGCGTGAGATCAAGGAAAACGACTGGGTTGGAATGCTGGTGAGGATTTAAAATGGCAAGATTTTTTGTAAACGGTAGTAGTTTTCAGGAAAATCAGGTAATAATAAGCGGTGCAGATGCCCATCATATTGCGAGATCGCTCCGAATGGCAGAGGGGGACGAGGTCGTGGTCTGCAACGGCGATGGCGAGGAATTTCGCTGCACCCTTATCCGTATACGTGATGATGAGTGCATTTGCAGGATCGAAGAGAAGCAGGAATCGGGAGCAGAGTCGCCCGTGAAGGTCACACTGTGTATGGCATACCCAAAGGGCGATAAGCTTGAGGGGGTAATACAAAAGGCGGTTGAGCTTGGCGTAAGCCGTATTATTCCCTTCGAATCCTCCCGCTGTATCAAGCGGCCCAAGGCTGAAAAGGCAGAAAAACAGACCGCAAGACTCGGCAGAATAGCTGAGGAGGCGGCAAAGCAGTGCGGAAGAGCGATAATTCCCTCGGTAAGTCAGCCGATGTCCTTCGGCAATATGCTTGACGTTGCGGCGGAATGTGAGACGGCCCTTCTCTGCTACGAGAACGAGGCCGGCATTACCGTAAAGGACATATTAATAAAGGAAGAAAAGCCGCGTAGCATTGCGGTTATCGTCGGCTCGGAGGGAGGCTTTTCACCCGAGGAGGTTGAAGCGGCGAAGGCGAAGGGCTGTCTTTCGGTTTCGCTCGGCAGAAGGATATTACGCTGTGAGACGGCTCCGTCCTTCGTGCTGTCGGCAATTTCCTACCAATACGAGCTGTAAAAAAGAAAAATTCATTTCACTAAATTGGCAATATCGTTAATTTTTACAAAATAAAAAATCTTTTTTTGTGAATTTTCTTGAGTTTTTTTCAAAAACCTATTGCAAATTGTCCAAAAATGAGTTAGAATATAGTACAGTATACACAAAATTACCTCGGAGGGCATATTTCACACGGCTTTCAGGGTAATTTTTGTTTAAATGGATTAATATTACTGGTTATAGAAGAAAGGAACGACCACAATGTCAAATCGCTTGTATCAGACCGTACTGCACCAGATGAAGGACGTTATAGGCCGCACCATCGGAATTATTGATGAAAACGGTATTGTCATCGCCTGCAGCGAGCTTTCCAAAATCGGAGAGTCCAAGCAGAGAATCAGAGAGGAGCTTTCCTACTCGGGCGACGGAATTATCTACGAGGGATACACCTATCGATTCATCAACGTAAACGAGAAGAACGACTGCATCTGCTTCGTTGATGGAGGAGATACCCACGCAGGCAATATGGCCTCGCTTCTTGCAATCTTCCTCGGAAATATCAAATCTCTCTACGACGAGAAATACGATAAGGGGTCCTTTATTAAAAGCATCCTCCTCGATAACATATTACCCAGCGATATATACATAAAATCCAACGAGCTGCACTTCTCCAACGACGAGCATCGCATCGTCTTCGTGATCAAGTTCCAGAGCACCTCCTCCACTCCTCCCTATGAGGTTGTCCAGGAGATGATCGGCAACAGCGACAGGGATTACGTTATCAATATCAGCGAGCAGGACGTTGTCGTCGTAAGAGAAATCACCGGCGAGACAGAGTCGAAGGATATGGAGGAATACGCACGTACTCTTATCGAGACCGCACGTGTATCCTACGGACTTAAGGCAACCATCGGTATTTCCTCTGTCGTTGACAATCTCAAGGATCTTGCAAGAGCATACAAGGAGGCACGTATCGCCTTCGAGGTCGGTAAGGTATTTGATATTGAGAAGCCCGTTATTTCCTACGAGAATCTCGGCATAGGCAGACTTATCTACCAGCT
>JAZQDF010000274.1:0-3079 GCA_045546635.1 Eubacteriales bacterium | reverse complement strand
TATCTCTCGCAAAGGCTCTCGCAAACGGCCGCACCGAGTCCACCGATAACGCTATGCTCCTCGGCGGTGACGACCGCACCCGTCTTTCTCGCAGACGCCTCGATAAGCTCGCTGTCAAGAGGCTTTACGGTATGGATATTGATAACCTCCGCCGAGATGCCCTCTGCCGCGAGAATATCAGCCGCCTCAAGTGCCAGATGAACCATATATCCGTTGGCGACGATGGTAACGTCGGATCCCTCACGGTAGGTAACGCCCTTACCGATCTCGAATTTATACTCGGGAAGGAGCTCGGGTGTGAGGTCGGGAACGGCAAATCTGCCAAAACGCAGATAGCAGGGGCCCTCATAATTGAGAACAGCCTCAACCGCCGCATAAGCCTCGGTCACGTCGGCGGGACAGATGACCGTCATACCCGGGATGGTACGCATCAGTGCCAGATCCTCGCTGCACTGGTGGGTGGCACCGTCCTCGCCAACCGTGATGCTGGCGTGGGTGCCTACGATATTAACGTTAAGATGAGGATAGCCGATGGAGTTCCTGATCTGCTCGAAGGAGCGGCCTGCCGCAAACATTGCGAAGGAGGCGGCAAACACCTTCTTCCCCGTAGCGGCAAGGCCTGCCGCAACGCCCATCATATTTCCCTCTGCTATACCGCAGTCGAAGAATCTGTCGGGAAATTTCTTCTTAAAAATACCCGTCTTGGTTGCCGCCGCAAGATCGGCGTCAAGAACGTAGAAATCATATTTTTCACCAAGCTCGGCAAGGGCTAAGCCAAAGCCCTCTCTCGTTGCTTTCTTTTCTGCCATATCCGTCGCCCCCCTTACTTAAGCTCTGCCGCTATTTTCTCAAGATCATCAATGGCAACCCTGTACAGATCCTCCTTCGGAGCCTGTCCGTGCCATTCACAAGCGTTCTCCATATAAGAAACGCCCTTACCCTTCGTGGATCTTGCAATGATCACCGTGGGCTTGCCCTTCGTGGCTCTCGCGGAGGCAAGGGCCGACTCGATCTCGTCGAAATTATGAGCGTCGATGGTGATAACGTTCCAGCCGAAGGCAAGGAACTTCTCATCGTGGGGAGTGGGGTTCATAACCTCGGTAATAGGGCCGTCGATCTGCAGACCGTTAAGGTCGAGGATGGCAACGAGGTTATCAAGCTTGTAGTGGGCAGCGAACATAGCCGCCTCCCATACCTGTCCCTCCTCGCTCTCGCCGTCGCCGAGGACCGTGTATACGCGGAAGGGTGAGCCGTCAAGCTTAGACGACAGAGCCATACCGCAGGCGGTAGAAATGCCCTGACCGAGAGAGCCCGTAGACATATCCACACCGGGAACGCCCTTCATATCCGGATGTCCCTGAAGGTAGGAGGCCGTCTTTCTCAGCGTCTTCAGATCCTCCTTCGGAAAATATCCACGCTCGGCAAGGGTGGAATAAAGTGCGGGAGCGGTATGCCCCTTTGAAAGCACGAATCTGTCGCGTCCCGCATCCTTCGGATTTTCGGGATCGATATTCATCTCCACAAAATAAAGATAGGTCATAATATCGGCAATTGAAAGCGAGCCGCCGGGATGACCGCATTTCGCATTATAAACTGCCTCAATAATGCCTATACGAACGTTGTTGGCAATTCGTTTAAGCCTGAGCTTCTCAAAATGTTCCATAAAAGACTCCTTTACTTTCTTTACCCATTATTTTACTACAAAAAATAATAATTGTCAATATAAATCAGTACTTATTTAAAGATTAATAGCGATTTTTACATTCAATTAACATTTTTAGCAAATCAGGGATGAAAAACCCACTTCAAAAAGAAAAAAGGACTCAGTCAGAGTCCCTTTCAAGCTGAGGATATAAATTGTATGCCTCCCTGCCGAGCTCCCTGGCAATACGGAGAGTCTGGGATGCACCGCTGCGATCGTGACCGACGTAGGCTATCATTATATCGCACTCCTCTGCCATAGCCTGATTACGTCTACGCATACAGCCTTTATCGTACGTCTGCGAGACGTATTTTACCTCATCGGCCGAGGAGAGAATATAATCGTAGGAGCTACGCTGGCTCGGAGTCCAGGCGGCGTCCTGGTCAAGACAAGGAAGGAACAGCACCAGGGTAACGTCGGGATGAGAGAGGCGAAAGCGTATTACCTCGCGTGCGGCCTCGGTATCAAAGCCGATTGCCCCGCCCGTAATAAATCGGCGGCAGCCATTTTCATAGGCATAGCCTATGGCCCTGGACAACAGGCCGGGAAGAGCGGCCCTATGCCCGTATTTAATATTTCGGTGTCCCGTAAAGGCACAGGTCATATTCTTCCCTCCCATAATGATTTACTTACTAAATATTGTAACACGGGCGAGCAAAAATGTCAAGAAATAAGGAGGTGGCTCGGCAAGGAAATAAACAATTTGATAAAAATACTTGACATTCTGCGAATAATATGCTATGATATTTAGCGTATAATGCCCTTGGGCAATTAAATTTTGGAGGAAATATGGACGACGCCACAGACGGGGATACTTGTCAGGTGAGTATTGTTAAATATAGTTAATTCAGGCTTAGCCGCACTTTTTTCGGGTACGGTTATGCCTTTTTTTGCTGTTTTTTCCAAAAAATAATAAAAATCAATTTTGAAAGGTAGAGTTAAAACAAAAAAGCATTATGGAAATCCACATAATAATCATAGTTATCTGCGTAATTCTGTCAGCCTATTTCTCGGCGACGGAGACCGCGTTTTCCACCTACAACCGCATCAGAGTCAAGAATATGGCGGAAAAGGGAAACAAGAAGGCGGCTCTGGCACTGAAGCTGTCCGATAACTACGATTCACTCATTTCTACAATACTTATAGGAAACAATATCGTTAATATTCTGGCGTCGGCTATGAGCACGCTGCTGTTCACCAAGTTTATCTTCGGCGACCATCCGAGAGGCGAGGACATCGGTGCCACCGTTTCCACCGCGGTGCTGACCGTTGTGGTTCTTATCTTCGGAGAGATATCGCCCAAGACTATGGCGAAGAATGCCCCCGAAAAATTCGCTATGTTCTCCGCCCCCATAATCAAGTCGGAGGCCAAGCGGT
>JAZQDF010000273.1:0-2614 GCA_045546635.1 Eubacteriales bacterium | reverse complement strand
GTCTTTTCGTGCAAGCTCGCTTGTAAAGTCCGCACTTGACTTCGCTCACTTGCCCAAAAATCCATCAAATTTATTTAGGTTTTTAGTTCTACGAATCTTAAAAGAACAGATTTTGCGTAGGATGAGTAGAAAATTTGAAGTAATATGCGGATATTGCAAGAATTTTCGGCAAAATCATACACAAAATATGTCTTTTAAGACGTGTTCAATTTAGGTTGTTATTGGCTACCCATAAAACAGCTTGAAGGAGATTTATTTAATGAAGGACAGGGGATCGGGACGGCTCACCTACGACAGAATTCGACAGCTTCTTACCCGTGGGGGCGTTCGTCTGCATTTTATCGGCATCGGTGGAGTCTCGATGTACTCTCTCGCGAGACTCTGTATGCATCTCGGTGCCTCGGTCAGCGGCAGCGACAGAGAGGACAGCAGGCGTACTGCAGAGCTTTTCCTTCTCGGTGCAGGCATACGCATCGGCCACAGTGCCGAAAATGTCTCCGACGCCGATCTGGTAGTTTATTCTCACGCCATACCGCAGGATAATCCTGAGATGACGGAGGCGGTGCAACGTGGCATCCCTACACTGTCCCGTGCCGAGCTTCTCGGTGCCTTGATGCTGGACTATAAATGTCGCATCGGTGTATCGGGCTCCCACGGTAAGAGCAGCGTTACCGCAATGCTTGATACAATATTCACCCACGCAGGCGTGGATCCCACCACGCTCTCCGGCTCTGATCTTCCCATAGGCACACCGCTTCGTCAGGGCTCACGCGGGACTATGATCTACGAGGCCTGCGAGTACCGCGACTCCTTCCTTCGCTTCTGTCCCACGATTGCCATAGCACTTAATCTTGAGCTTGACCATACCGATTATTTTCGGGATATTAACGCTCTCGCCTCCTCGTTCACAAGGGCTCTTAACAAGGCAGACAGTCTTGCCGTCATCGGTGGGGATGATCCGATCCTTCGAGGTCTGGTCGGAAAATTGCACCCACGTACCGTCACATTTGGTTCACAGGAGCATAACGACTACAGATATTCCATAACCGCCTTTCATAAGGTAGGATATGATTTCACAATTTACCGTATGGGCAGCAGTATAGCCGCCCTCCGCCTTAATATTCACGGCATCTATAACGTAAGCAATGCTACCGCGGCCGTTGCCACCGCCCTGGAATACGGGCTTGATATTGACACCGTCCGCGAGGCAATAGAGGGCTATCGCGGCATTTCGGGCAGGCTTCAGCATATCGGCTACCGCTACGGCCGTCCCGTATTTTACGATTATGCTCACCATCCCACCGAAATACGTGCCACCCTTGACGCCCTGAGATCGCTCGTCGGTGGCAAGATCACTCTTGTTTTCAAGCCCCATACCTACTCCCGTACCCTTGCTCTCTGGGATGACTTCTGCGGGGCACTTTCCTTGGCTGATAATACCGTGATCACCGATATTTTTCCCGCCAGAGAGACGGCGATTGAAGGCGTCAGCTCACAGGCACTCGCCGCAGACATCGACGGTGCGATATATTCCCCGGATCAGCTTGTGTCGGAGACTGTGGATTATCTCGGTGACGGTGCTATAATCCTTATGGGAGCAGGCAATTTTGATAAAATAAAAAAGGACGTATTAACAAAGGAGATATTATGAAAAAACAGGCCATTCTTGTAAGTGCGTGTCTGCTGGGCGTTTGCTGTCGCTATGACGGAGCAAGCAAGCCTGATACGGACGTTATCAGATTAAGAGAGAAATTTATTCTCATTCCCATCTGTCCCGAGGTGGACGGCGGACTTCCCACCCCCCGTACGCCCAGCGAGAGGGGAGGGGATCGCGTCCTTATGCGTGATGGCACCGACGTCACCCACAACTATAATTCCGGTGCCGAGCAGGCTCTCGCTCGTGCGAGAGAGTTTTGCTGCACCGCCGCTCTTCTTAAGGCACGCAGTCCCTCCTGCGGCAGCGGTGCGATCTATGACGGCAGCTTCAGCGGAAATCTTACCGACCGTGACGGCGTCGCGGCAGAGCTTCTTCGTAAGAATGGCATCGCCGTATATACCGAGGAGGAAATTGACCTCCTGCTTGAAAAAATGTCTTGACAAATATACTTTATAAGAGTACAATAAAAGAAAAAAGAAAGGAGACCGATATGTCTGACGGACGAAGTAAACCCCACCCGTGTAACGAAAAAATACATATAAGTCTGTCTGGCTTCTTGTCGGTCGTCCGTTAACCCGACGTCCTTCGGCCACAGGCTTGAAAGGAGACCGAAATGGAAGAAAAAATTGTAAGAGCCGGTCTTTTCGAGGATGACACCGTCACCGCGGAGGGACTTTACGATTTGTTAAAGGAAAAAAAATACGCCGAGGTAAAGCGTCTTGTAGAGGACATTCCCGCCCCCGACCTTGCGGAGATCTTCTACGAGATGGACGAGAGATACCACAGCCTGCTCTTCAGGCTGCTGTCAAAGGAGCTTGCGGCGGAGACCTTCGTTGAGATGGATTCCGATCTGCAGGAGGGCCTGATCTCCCACTTCACCGACCGCGAGCTGTCTGATATTCTGGACGAGCTATATATCGACGATACGGTCGACATCATTGAGGAGATGCCCGCCAA
>JAZQDF010000272.1:0-3625 GCA_045546635.1 Eubacteriales bacterium | reverse complement strand
CGCTGTGAAGCTTGGAAACGCCGTTTACGGTGTGAGAGCCGACGATAGAAAGATTTGCCATTCTTACCTGGTTGTAAGCAACGATAGCCATACGGGAGATTCTGTTCCAGTCACCGGGATAGAGGTTCCAGAGATCAGCGGTAAATCTGCGGTTGATCTCGTTTACGATCATAAGGATTCTGGGCAGCTTCATACCGAACAGGTCGAGTCTCCAGCACTCAAGTGCCTCGGGAAGAACGGTGTGGTTGGTATAGGACACCGACTTAACAACAACGCTCCAGGCATCGTCCCAGCTGTAGCCGTACTGGTCCATAAGGATTCGCATAAGCTCGGGAACAACAAGTGCGGGATGAGTATCGTTGATGTGAAGACAAACGTTGTCCTCAAAGCCGGCAAGCGTGCCGTGAGCAGAAAGATACTCGTTAATAATGTTCTGAAGAGATGCAGAAACGAGGAAATACTGCTGAGTAAGACGGAGAAGCTTACCCTCGTCATAGTTATCCGGGGGATAAAGCTGCTTTGTGATCGACTCAGCATTGTAATCGGTAGAGAAATTCTTAACGTAAGAGCTCTGAGTAGCGTAGCTGGAAGCAGGCTTTGCAACAGGCTTTGCTCTCCAGAGGCGGATAACGTTAACCGCGTCGGTGTTGGTGCCGGGAATAAGAATATCGTAGGGGACAGCACAAACCTCGTCGTACTCATAATTATTTACGGTGTACTTGCCGTTCTCCCACTTTTCCTCGATCTTACCGCCAAATTTAACGGTGATGATTCTGTCGGTTCTGGGAACAAGACGAACGCCGCCGGAGGTAAGCCATTCGTCAGAGAGCTCTACCTGCTCGCCCTCAACTATCTTCTGGCGGAAGAGGCCGTTTTCGTAAAGGAGCGAATAGCCCTTAGCAAAGTAGTCCTGTGCGGTAAGCGAGTCCATAAAGCAGGCCGCAAGTCTGCCGAGACCGCCGTTGCCGAGGCCGGGATCAACCTCGCAGGCATAAACCTTATCGAAGGAGGAGCCGAATTCCTCAAGCACCTCACAAAGCTCGTTATAGATGCCGAGGTTCATAGAGTCATTCTTAAGTGCACGGCCAACGAGGAACTCCATACAGAGATAGCAGATTCTCTTGCCGTTGGCAGCCTTGGTTCTCTTCTTGAACTGCTCGCGGTACTCGAGCATTATATCCTTCATAGCAAGGAAGGATGCCTGGTAGAGCTGCTCGGGAGTAGCCTTCATAGCGTTGAAGATACCACGTGTAATAAGCTTCGCTTCTATGCGTTCCTTAAGCTCTTCTTTTGTAATTTTGGTCTTTTCACCTAAAGTATTTGCGATAGTTTCACTATTCATTGGTTTGCTTTTCCTTGTTTATTATTATACTAAATTGTTATAAATCGAAATATATTCCTTGGCAGAATTCTCCCAAGTGAAGTTAGACTTCTTTGCGGACGCTGTAAGAGCATTCCATCTCTTCTTATCCTTATAAAGCGAGAGAGCATCCTTGATCGTGAAGAGAAGCTCGTGTGCGTTATAGTTGTTGAAGCGGAAGCCGTTTGCCCCCTCCTCGCCGTAGGATCTTATAGAGTCGTAAAGACCGCCGACAGAACGAACGACGGGAACGGTACCGTAAGAGCAAGCTATCATCTGGGCCAAGCCACAGGGCTCGCTCTTGGAGGGCATAAGGAAGATATCTGCACCTGCGTACATCTTCTTGGACAGCACACGGTCAAACTTTATAAGTGCCTTGAAGTTCTGATGACGGGACTCAATAGCACGGAAGGCGTCCTCATACTCACGCTCGCCTGTGCCGAGCACGATGACCTGTACGCTCTCGCAAAGCAGCTCGTCCATAATATGAAGCACCAGGTCAATTCCCTTCTGGGATGCAAATCTGGTAATCATAACAACGAGAGGTACGTCTGCCGCCTGAGGAAGTCCGACCTCGGCCTGAAGAGCCGCCTTGTTCTTCGCCTTACCCGACTTATAGGTACGGGTGTTGTAGCTTGAGTAAATATCGCCGCCACGCTCGGGCGAGAAATAATCGTAATCAATACCGTTGATAACTCCACGCATCTTATGTCTTGCCGATCTGATAATGGGAGACAGTCCGAAGGCAAAGAAATCGTGCTCAAGCTCGCAAGCGTAGTTGGGGCTTACGGTAGTGATGAAGTCAGAGCAAACGATAGCACCCTTCATAAGATTAAGACATCCGTCAAAATCAAGAATATTTCTGTACATAGAGTCTATGCCAAACACCTCGCCGAGAAGGTTGGAGCCGTATTTGCCCTGATACTCGATATTGTGGATGGTGTAGACAGTCTTGATAGAGCGAAGACGCTCAATGTGAGAATACTCTGTCTTAAGATAGATGATGGCGGGGGCAGCCTGCCAATCGTTGGCGTGAAGGACGTCGGGAATATTTCCGCTGTGGAGGATATACTCAACTACCGAGCGGGAGAAGAAAGCAAATCTTTCTGCATCGTCAAACTCGCCGTAAAGTCTGCCGCGGTCGAAATAATAGTGATTCTCTACGAAGAGGTAAGTCACGTTATTATTTACAAGCTTATAAACCGAAGCACCTGTATGACGCCAGGAGAGCTTGAAGGACATATCCATCACCAGCTCAAGCCTTTCGCGGTACTCTGCCTTCATAGTATCGTATAGAGGCATAATTACCTGACATTCGTGGCCCTCGGCAGCAACCGCCGCGGGAAGAGCACCCATAACGTCACCGAGTCCGCCACTGGCGGCAAAGGGATTAGCCTCGCTTGTTACGTATAATATTTTCATTGGTTTACCTCTTAAACCTTACGTCCCTTCTGAACGTAGAAGGGCATATTGTCGTTGCCGGACAGAGTTACGCCCTCGGAGATGAGAACGTCCTTATCGGCTACGATGCAATTAAGGCTTGCATTCTTACAAACGTGGGTACCGTGGAAGAGAACGCAGTTCTTAACGACAGCACCCTTCTCTATGGTGACGTCTCTGAAGATAACCGAATTGATAACCGTACCCTCAATGCTGCACTCGTCTGCGATCATAGAATTCTCAACCTTGGCACCGGGATAATGCTTTGTAGGTGCGGAGTTGTGTACTCTTGTAAAGATAGGAGCCTCCTTCTTCCAGAGCAGCGTTTCCCTTGCCTTCTCGTTGTTAACAAGCTCCATAGAATACTTGTAGTAGTCGAGGAAGCTGGAAACAGATGCTGCAAAGCCTGTGTAATTATAGGTCATATAGTTAGAGGACTTGCAATTTCTGAGAAGAAGGTTTGTGAAGCTGTTAAGGTTGAATGCCTCGGCCTCCTCGATAAGTCTGCGGAGGTAGGTGGTTTTCATAACGTAGATGCCGAGAGCAAGCTGGGGATGACGCTCGTCGTAGGAGGAGCTCATAGCGATCTGAGTAACCTTGCCTGCAACAGAGGATATCATACTTCTGGGAGTCTTTGCAGAATAGCCCTCTGAAACGCTGGAGGTAACGATAGTAACCTCGGCACCGGTGCTCTCGTGAGAGCGGATGATGTCAGTAATATCAATGGTAAGAGCGGTATCCGAATCCATAAGGATAACGTACTCCTCCTTGTTCTCGTCAATGTACTCCTTCATAGACTTAAGAGCCTCCATATGAGTGGAGAAC
>JAZQDF010000271.1:0-6233 GCA_045546635.1 Eubacteriales bacterium | reverse complement strand
ATCACGGATAACGTGCTCGGCAATAAATGCCTCGCTCTCACGGGATGCGGTGCCGTTACCGATAGAGATAACGTCAACCTTGTGCTTGTTGATAAGGCGAAGCACGATAGCCTTGGAGCGCACGATATCCTCTCTGGGCTTTACAGGATAGATAACCGCAGTGTCAAGCACCTTACCGGTCTTATCTACAACCGCAAGCTTACAGCCGTGAGCATAACCGGGGTCATAGCCAAGCACGGTTTTGCCCTTAAGGGGAGCGGCAAGAAGAAGGTTACGAAGGTTCTCGGAGAATACCTTAAGCGCACCCTCGCAGGCATCGTCAAAGAGGGTTGTACGAACCTCTCTCTCGATTGCGGGGAACAGAAGTCTGTCATAGGCATCACGAATGGTAGCCATAAGATAAGAGAGTGCGGGAGAGTGCTTGTTGGTAATAACCTTGGACATAATCTGCGCAATCCCCTCCTCCTCGGGAAGAGTTACTGCAACCTTGAGGAATTCCTCGTTCTCACCACGGTTGATAGCAAGCACACGATGCCCCTTGAGCTTCTTGATAGGCTCGGAGAAGTCGTAGTAGTTCTCGTAAACGCTGGTCTCCTCGGTGGTACCCTTGGAGGAGAGAGAGCCGTTCTTCATAGTGAACTCACGAAGCATCTTTCTGATCTCTGCGTTGTTGGAAATATCCTCGGCAATAATATCGGATGCGCCCTGAAGAGCCGCCTCAACGGTGGGAACAGCCTTGTCCTTTTCGTCGGAAATAACGATAAACTGCTCTGCGTATACAGGGATCTCGGGATCATATACGTCACGCTGCTCCATAATATATGCTGCAAGGGGCTCAAGTCCCTTATCTCTTGCAACAGATGCACGAGTCTTTCTCTTGGGACGGTAAGGAAGATATATATCCTCAAGCTCTACGAGCGTTTTTGCATTATTAAGAGCGAAGGTGATCTCGGGTGTAAGCTTACCCTGTGCATCGATAAGATTAGAGATCTCCTCACGACGCTCATCCATCTTGCGAAGGTAGTTAAGTCTGTCGTTCAGATCACGAAGGGTTGCGTCGTCAAGTCCGCCGGTAACCTCCTTACGGTATCTGGAAATGAAGGGGATGGTATTTCCCTCGTCGATAAGAGCAACGGTCTCCTTGACCTGCTCCTCCTTGATTTTAAATTCCTCTGCAAGAGTCTTTAAAATGTCCATTTGATTCTCCTTTGAAATACACTTTTGAAATACAAGTCGCTTTTGCGACAAAAATTATCCCTGCTGCTCGAGAAGAGAAATCTCCTCGGCGGTGAGAAAACGCCACTCTCCGCGAGCAAGCGAGCTATCCAGCGGAATACCGCCGAAGCTGATACGCTCAAGGCTCGTCACACGGTTATTCTGTGCGGCTATCATACGCTTTATCTGATGATATTTACCCTCGGTCAGCACTATTCTGCCCTGACGTCTGTCCTCCGAGAGATAAAGCTCGGCGGGCTTACACTCATAGCCGTCGGCAAGCGTCACGCCGTCCGAAAACACCTGCTCTACCCCGTCGCGAAGAGGCTCTGCCGCGGTGAAGAAATATTCCTTCGTCACGTGGTGCCTCGGTGAGAGGAGCGAGTGTGCCAGGGGGCCGTTGTTGGTAAGTATCATAAGTCCGACGGTATCGCGGTCAAGTCTGCCAACGGGAAACAGCTCGCGACGCCTGAGTTCCTCGGGAAGAAGCTCGGTAACGTAGGGCAGGCTCTTATCATCGGTGGCACTGACGTAGCCCTCGGGCTTATTCAGCATAACGTAGGTGTATTTCTGATATATCACCTCGCGGCCGAGAAAGGTCACGCGACACCTATCGGGATCGATATGTGCCGAGCAGTCGCGAACGGGCTGACCGTCAACCAGGATGCCGCCCGACCTTGCGACCTTCGCTGCCTCCCGTCGGGTACAAAGTCCCAGCTCGGACAAAAGCTTGTCTATTCTCATATTCTCTGCCCTCGCTTTCCTGAATTTCGGCCTAAAATACACCATTATCAATTATATCACATAAATATTTAAAAGTAAAGGGGAAATTTAAAAAAGATGTTTTGCAAGGTAAAGAATCATAAAAAATCCGCCCCGAAAAACGAGGCGGATTATAGCTTGATCCGTTTAGATTTTTTTCAGCTGCTCCTTCTTAAACTGCAGCATATACAGATCGTAATATCTGCCGCGAAGCTTCAGAAGCTGGTCGTGGTTGCCCTGCTCTACTATCTCGCCGTGAGAGAGCACGATGATCTTGTCGGCGTGCTGGATAGTAGACAGACGGTGGGCAACGATGAGCATAGTGCCGATGTTCATCATCTTCTCAAGCGAGTCCTGGATAAGAAGCTCGGTCTCGGTATCGATGTTCGCCGTGGCCTCGTCGAGAATCATTACGGCGGGCTTATGCACTATGGTTCTGGCGAAGGAGAGAAGCTGACGCTGGCCTGCAGAGAAGTTGTTACCCCTCTCACGCACCTCCTCGTCAAGTCCCTTCGTAAGCTTTGAGATAAAGTGAGTGGCGTTTACGTAATCGCAGACCTGCATAACCTCCTCGTCCGAGATAGAGTCGTCGCGGAGAACGATGTTAGAGCGGATGGTTCCCGAGAAGAGGAACACGTCCTGCAGCATCTGACCGAAATGACGGCGGAGAGAGGATATTTTTATCTTTCTGATGTTAATGCCGTCAATCAGTATCTCGCCCTTCTGAATATCGTAATTACGGCAGATAAGCGAGAGTATGGTGGTCTTACCCGAGCCGGTAGAGCCGACGAAGGCAACCGTCTCCTTGGCATTTACCTTAAAGGACACGTCGCGAAGCACCCATTCGCCCTCGTTATAGGCGAACCATACGTTCTTGAACTCGATATCGCCCCTTACCGACTCAAGCTCGATGGCATCGGGCTCGTCAACGATCTCGGGCTTCATATCAAGGATGGTGAATATCTTCTCTGCCGAGGCAAATGCAGACTGCATCCAGTTAAACTGCTCGGCAAGGTTCTGGATAGGGTTAAAGAACCTGGAGATGAACATATAGAAGGACACCAGCACGTCGGAGGTGACGGTCTGACCGAGGAACTCGGTGTCGTGAATATATCCCCTGCCCGACAGGTAGAAGAGTGCCATAACCGAGGAGATGTAAAGCATATATACCATCGGACGGAAGATACCGAAGACGAAAATCTGCCTGTGCTTCGCCTTACCGAGACGCTGGTTTTTCTCCTCAAACTCAGCAGCCTTTCGCTCCTCGCGGTTAAAGACCTGGGTGATCTTCATTCCCGACAGATTCTCGGAGAGGAAGGTGTTGATGTCGGTGGTGCCGTCCTTTACACGACGGTAGGCACGGCGGGAGAATTTACGGAAGATAACGGTGAAGAGGATGATGAAGGGCACGAAGCAAAGCACCATAAGCGTAAGCATATAGTTGAGGCAAAGCATCGCAACGAACACACCCACGATGATAAAGCAGTTTTTGATAAGGTTAACCAAGAGGTTAGTGAACATCATTGAGATCGCTCCCGTATCGTTGCAGACACGGGTAACAAGCTTTCCTACGGGAATAGCGTTAAGCTGGCCGTGGGAGAGGCTCTCGATATGGGTGAACACGTCCTCACGCAGATCCGACAGGATCCTCTGTCCGATCTTCTGCAGGATGATGGACTGGAGGTAGGTTGCCACAAGCGAGAGAATAAGTATGCTTGCATAGACGATGATGTAAGCCAGCAGCTCGCTCATCTCAAATCCCTCGCTGAGCACCTTCTCTATCCTACCGATAAGGAGAGGAGAGAGGATGTCGTAGGAGATGGAGATAAGCATAATAAGGCCGACGAGGGCGAACTGGAGGACGTAGGGCCTTGCATATCGGAGAATTCTTACTATGATTTCAGAGTCCTTCATATGACGGTCAAAGCCGATGGCCTCCTTCTTATTCTTCATCGTGGCATAGGCTACGATAAAGATGACCGAGAAGGTGCCGATTATAGCACCGAGGACGAGGAGTGGATAAAGCTCGTGGATATTCATATTACGCCTCCTCCTCATCAAGCTTCTGCAGCTCTACCGTCCTGCGATATTCGTCAGAGGAGGCGAGAAGCTCGTCGTGTGTACCGACCGCAAGAATTCTGCCGTCGTCTACGAAGATGATCTTGTCCATCTTCTCAACGGTAGAAACGCGGTGGGCGATAAGTATAGTGGTCTTACCCTTTCGGGTGGTTCTCAGATTATGGATAATGGTACGCTCGGTTTCGGTGTCAACCGCACTTACCGAGTCGTCGAGAATAAGGATAGACGCCCCCTTCATAAGAGCACGGGCGATAGAGATACGCTGCTTCTGTCCGCCGGAGACGGTGACACCACGCTCGCCGAGAACGGTGTTATAGCCGTCCTGGAACTCGGAGATGTTGCCGTGCACGTCGGAGAGGTCGGCGTAATGCATAACCTGCTCGGTAGTGTAATCGTCCACCGCGAAGGCAATATTATGCTCGATGGTATCGCTGAAGAGGAAGTTATCCTGTGGCACGTAGGCACAGGCAGAGCGAAGCGACTCGATGGTGATCTTATTGACGTCGGTGCCGTCAACGAAGACCGTACCGTCGGGAACGTTATAAATTCGCAGGATAATGTCAACTATAGTTGTCTTTCCCGAGCCCGTTTTACCGATAATACCTACGTTCTCGCCCGCGTTGATCTTAAAGGATACGTCGGAAAGAGCGTCGTAGTCGGCGTCGGGATAGCGGAAGGTAAGGCTCTTGAACTCAATATCACCGCGTACAGACTCAACGGGTGTGGCACCCTCGGCATCCTTGACGTCGATGGGTGTGTCAAGAAGCTCGCTGATACGCTTAAGCGATGCCTTACCGCGAGAGCTTTTCTCTATGAGCTGTGAGACCGCCATTACGGGCCATACGATAGAGTTGAAATAGCTTATGAACTCAATAAGCTGGCCTGCGTTGAACACGCCGGTGTATACGAGATAACCGCCGTAGCCGAGAATGACGCATATTACCGACTCGACGAAGAGGGTGACGCAGATGTGAAGGAGTACGGAGGACTTGGTAAACTCGATATTCGCCTTCTCGTTATCCTTATTAAGCTTCTTGAATGCCCAGAGCTCGCGGAATTCCTTAACGAACGCCTTGATGACCGCAATGCCCGAGAAGTTCTCCTGTGAGAAGTCGGAGAGTGCGGAGAATGCCTCCTGCCTCGTCTCCCACTTTTTCGTCATATACTGTCCTACCACCGTGCCGATAATAAGAAGAAATACCATCGGAATAAGGGTAAATATAGTGAGCAGCCAGTTCATCTGTGCCATCTTCGCGATAGCAAGACCGCCGAGCAGAAGTGCGTCGAACATCATAAGCACGCCGTCGCCAAAGCATTCCTGGATGGTATCAAGGTCATTCGTATAATATGACATCATATTGCCGACCTTGTTATTGTGATAGAACTGCTGGGAGAGGTGCTTCGAGTGGTTGAACATACGCGAGCGAAGGTCGGTTTCTACCTTAATGCCCGCACCGAAAAGGCAGACACGCCAGAGAAATCTGCAGAATACCATCGCCAGCACGATATAAAGCATTGGTCCACAGATATGCTCAACGAGGAAGGTCATATCAAAGGGAACGGTGGCACCGTTTACCTCCACCTCGCCGAACTCAAGTCCGTTGATTACCATACGGTAAAGCTCGGGTATCTCAAGCTGAAGCATATCTACCAAAAGGAGTGCAAGTATGCCGAGTAAAAGCATATGTGCGTATTTAAAATAGTATTTGTTTATGTGTTTGCCGAAAATCAAACCTACAGCCCCCTTTCAAAAAACAAAAGTTACTTCATATAATATCACAAAATGACTTTTTTTGCAATATATTTTTAATATAATTCATAATTTTTTAATAATAAGTAGAAAATCACCGCAAGAGTGAATTTTTATACGGTGGCTTATGCTTTTGCTACTGAGGTTTTTGCCTTCCCTTCCCTCTCATCCCGATTGAGAAAAGCCTTCCCCTTGGGTAGCGAAGCGGCAAAACGGTAGTGAATGGCATTAATAATGCCAGAGCCGTTTTGTGACAAGTCGGACGTAGCCATGTCGTTCTGTGAGCCAAGGAGTTGGGTCTAGTCATTGTCTTCCTAAGACCGCTTGGCCTCCGACTTCATCCCGATTGAGAAAAGCCTTCCCCTTGGGTAGCGAAGCGGCAAAACGGTAGTGAATGGCATTAATAATGCCAGAGCCGTTTTGTGAC
>JAZQDF010000270.1:0-2537 GCA_045546635.1 Eubacteriales bacterium | reverse complement strand
TCCCAGTGCACTTGCGGCCTCCTTTGACCGCGACGCCTGCTACGAGTCGGGCGAGCTGATTGCAAAGGAGTGTCTGCATCATAAAACCAACATACTTTTAGCACCGGGAATCAATATAAAAAGATACGTTATGTGTGGCAGGAATTTTGAATACTTTTCCGAGGACCCATACCTGACGGGAGTCCTGGCTGCCAAATACGTCAGCGGTCTTGAGGATAATGGCGTCGGTGCCTGTGTAAAGCACTATGCCTGCAACTCTCAGGAGCACGGCAGAACGGTTAACAGCAGCGAGGTCTCTCTCCGTGCATTGAATGAGATCTATCTCAGAGCCTTTAAGTACACTCTGAAATACTCCTCCCCCTCATCAATTATGACGTCCTATAACAGAATCAACGGAGTCTACGTTAACGAGTCGGAGTATCTTATTAAAAAGAAGCTCAGGCAGGAATACGGCTTCGACGGTCTGATTATGTCCGACTGGTGTGCCGTAAGCGACAAGGGCAAGACCTTCAGAACCGGACTTAACATTGAGATGCCCCTCGCTAAGATGAGCTATGAGTTTATGGACAGAGGATACGGCAGTACCTTTGATGACTCCGACCTTATCGGTCTTGATAATGAGATCTATCAGACGGTAAGGAGGTATAAGGATGCAAGGCCTCTTCCAGAGTTGGATCTTGATAAGCTGCACAGCCAGGCGGTCAGTGTAGCGAACAAAACGGCAGTTTTAGTTAAAAATGACAACAATTATTTACCTATTCGCGAGGGTGAGAAGGTTTTAGTGCTTGGTTACTTTGCAAATCACGCTCGCTTCGTGGGTAAGGGCAGCGGTTGGGTGAATGCCTACAAGGATATCACCTTCCTTGACGTTTTGGATTCGGCAGGACAGTCCTACGATTTTATTGAATGCTACGACGAGGAAAGGATAACCGTAACCCGCGAGGAGCTTGCTACCCACCGCGGTAAATACGATAAGGTGCTTCTCTTCCTGGGACAGTACCAGTCGGATGAATCCGAGGGCATCGACAGAAGCACCATAGACCTTCGTCCTCAGCAGATCGAGGTGTTGGATATGGTAAAGGAGACCCTTGGTGACTTTGCCACCGTCCTCGTCAGCGGCAGCGTTGTGAACGTAAGGGAGGTTTACGAAAGCTCATCGGCTATGATGATTACCTACCTTGCAGGCGAGGGACAGTCGGAGGCTATATATAACAACCTCTTTGGTTACCACAATCCCAGCGGCAGACTTCCCGAGACCTGGATCTCCTCGCTTGAGCAGAATCCCATTAACGCCGAGTATCTGAGACGCGATATCTATCACACCTATTATCACGATGATATTTACGTGGGATACAGATATTACGATATGCAGGACAACGGCTTTATTCTACCTTTCGGTTACGGTCTCAGCTATTCAAGGTTTTCCTACTCGGATTTCAGCTACAGTCTTTCCGACTGTGCACTTGACGTTTCGCTGAATATCACAAACGAGAGCGATATGGACGGTGAGGAGGTCATTCAGATCTACCTCGGCAAGTCTGATTCGGCTATATACCGACCGATAAAGGAGCTTAAGGGCTTTGGCAAGATCCTTGTCAGAGCAGGCTCTACCGAGCGTATCACCGTAAGGGTTGATATTGACGATATCAAGTCCTATCGCGACCTTACCGACTCCTTCGAGCTGGAGGAGGGCGAATATCAGGTATACGTAGCTCTGAATACGAATCAGATTATAGATGAAGGAAGCATCTCTCTTCAGGGCACAAGCTTTGAGGAGAGGCGAAGCCCAGATCGGTTAGAGCCGCGGGCCGTTCCTTCAAAATACACTCTCGATACTCCCGCAGGCGTTCTGTTTGAGAACGAGCTGTTCAAGAGCTATGTAAGGGAGAAGAATCTACCCATCGACGTTGTTGATTTTGAGCGTAGGCTGTTCTGGATCGATTCCAAGGCTCTGCGTGTCACAATTTGCGACGGAGATATCAATATCACCTACGAGCAGATGGAGGAGCTTGTCAATTATCTGAACGAGCATTCCGCGGCGGATCAAAGGATCAACTTTGACGAGGTGGTAAAGAAATACCGTCCCTGGTGACGGACTTACGATGTTATTAGCAAATACACATACAAAACAAAAAAGGAGAGAAAAAATGAAGAAGCAAAGCATTATTCTTTTTATGGTGATGTTCGTGCTGATTTTGACACTTTCGTCTTGTACGTTTATCGGTCAGCATATTTTCAACGTTCACCAGCACGAGTGGGTTGATGCAACCTGCACAACTCCTAAAACCTGTTCTGTTTGTAATAAAACAGAGGGCGAGGCATTAGGCCACGAAGAGGTAATCCTTGAGGGAAAGGATGCTACCTGTACTGAGGACGGTCTTACCGAGGGTAGGATCTGCTCTATCTGCGACGAGGTGTTTGCAGCACAGGAGACCATTCCTGCAAAGGGACATAACGAGCAGATAACTGCAAGCAAGGAACCCACGTGCACCGAGCCCGGTCTTACCGAGGGTAAGAAGTGCTCTGCGTGCGATGAG
>JAZQDF010000269.1:0-2103 GCA_045546635.1 Eubacteriales bacterium | reverse complement strand
CGACTTAGGGCTGTTTTCTGTAGAAAGGAATATCAATATGCACCGTATTCATCAGCTATCCGCTTTAATCAGATAGTTAATGATTATCGGATTACTTATTGTTGTAAACTACGGTTACGCCATCGTGGGTAGAATCGCCGTAAACACCCTGTCCGCCGCCATAAAGCTGGTCAAACGTACAATCGATGAAGTGGTCCTCACCGTCGTTGTGAACGTGGTTGTCATCTACAACGGTATTGCCGTTTGCATCGGTGGGATGACCGTATCTGGGGTTGGAATATGCGGAATTGCTTATACCTGCCTGAACGCGAACGTAGGGCCAGCTCGTACCTGCGAACGCACAGTAGGTATAATTAGCCCAATCATCGTAAATAACCGTAACGTTCTCGCAGGTCAGCTGAGGAGCTGCAGCATAAGTGGTTTCACCAACCGAAACTGTCTTGCCGGTGTTGCCGATAAGCATACCCGCACGGCGGTATGCATACCAACGATAGGTGGAGGTAACGTCGTTATAAGCATCGATACGGCAGGCAACCTCACAATCCTTCAACAGGATCGTTGCGCTTCCGCCGCAGCCACCGATAACACCGCCGACGGAGTTATCAAAATCGCCCCACTGTGCAGCAATGGTAGTGGATGCATCAACCTTGCAATTGATGTACTGGTGATCTCCGCTTGCCCAACCAACAATTCCACCTGCGTAGTACTGATAGTCAGCAACCTGAGAATTGGTAACGGTGATGTTTTCGAATACGCAGTCGCCGTATGCAGTTGCCGCAACGGTACCGCACATAGCGCTCTCGCCGGATACGCTTGCCTTGTCCATATTCAGGTTCTTAACGGTAGCATCCTCTACTTTACCAAACAGACCAAGGCCAAGGTCGCCGTAATAGTAGCCGTTATCAAGTGCCCAGGTGTTCTGGCTCATATTGGATATGGTGTTACCCTGTCCGTCGAAAACACCCTTAAAAGGAGTATCCTTGCGGTAAGATCCGATGGGCTCGAAGCAAATGGGCTCACCGTTATCACCTAATATGTACAGGTCAATATCCTTAACAAGCTTAACGGTCTTGCCCTCAAAGGTTGTGCCTTCGTCAACAAGCTTGGAAAGACCTGCAAGCTGCTCCGCGGTGGAAATCTCGAATTCGGTAGCAGCCTCGTTGTACCAAGTGGTATCGGCGGTGCCGTCCCAAGTATCCACAGAATGCTCGTCTATAACACCCTTAAACCACTTAATAACGTTTTCGTCATTAGCAACGCCGAAAGCAGTGTCAAGAGCGGTTGCAGGATTTTCAAAGCCCGCGGTCTGAACTGCCTGAGAAAGAACGAGGATATTCCACTCGTCGCCTAAGAGCTCGCAATACTCGTTGGTCGCCTTGGAATCAAGGAATACCTGAACGAGAGAGGGAGTGCTGATCTTACCGGGCTTAAGAGCATCGGCATAAGTAAATACGCTGTAAACGTAATCCACACCGTCGATCTCAACAAGATCCCAAGCGGTATAGGTGAGGCCGTCGGGACTAACGTTCACGTGGATAAGGTTCTCGGGGTCTCCATCGGGAGCCTCAATAGCAACGATGGTACGAACGTAAGCATCGCTCTTACCGACGTTCTTTACTGTAACGATCTTATCAACAACGTTCTTAAGATCGGCAGTGAACACCTTGTATTCGGTGCCGTTAACGTCAACACCCTTGTCTGCCCAAGCAATGGGGCCAACTACAGGGTAGGCGGGCTTATCCTGTGTGAAATCAACAAGATCGCCGTTCGCGTCGCGCTCTTGTTCGATCTGCTCAATGTAAACGTTACCAACGGTCATAACGTTTACGTCGCTGTCGGTGTCGCTCAGGTAAGCAATAGTTCCTGCAACAGAAGCTGCAGCGGTCATTGCAACGACCAAAAGAAGAGCAATTATCTTCTTCACGTTTTCTTTCCTTCTTTCATTTCTCACGGGACCAGCTCAGAACCACAGGTTCTGAACTAATCAATATTGATTAGCGTACAAAATATGTAAACGGTTTTAAAAGCCGTTTGCACCAAAAAGGGTTTACCAAAGCCCTCCCTGTGTAAGGGAGAGTGTCAAAACCAAACGGTTTTGACGGG
>JAZQDF010000268.1:0-5182 GCA_045546635.1 Eubacteriales bacterium | reverse complement strand
GGTCGCAATACTTACAGGTATAGAGCATTACGGCACGCTCAGCATATTCGTTAGGAGCTGCGATAATCTTAACGTCGTAATCACACTCAATAATCTCGTAGCCACCGCAGGAGCAAACCGCCTTGTGATTGCCGTACATTCCGTCCTCACAGATATAATCGGTGAAGCTGTGGCCTGTTGCAGGAACGTTTGCCCAGTCCTCGCCGTCATCAAGAAGATTCTCGCCGTTTGCATCGATGAACATCTGGTGGCATTTATCACACTCATAATGTGCAATAAATCCGTTCTCGGTACAGGTGGGAGCAGTTGCATCAACCGAAACAATGTTGTGAATACATTCGGTAATGGGATAATCGTTCTGGATAAGAACCACACCGTCGATGGCATATACATTATATACCTTATATCCGTTGATGAATACCTCGACCTCGTCACCGAGCACGTAGCCATCGTTAAGAACTAAATAAATACCAACGCTGTAATCGGTGTTTTCGGCAAAAACGTCACCCTTTGAGGGATCAAGAGCGGTTTGGGAAAGATTGTTGAACCAGATAATACCGTTATGAATGCTTACTTGAGATTTCCATTCCTCCGGCATATCCGAGAAATATTCATCGGTAGAAATCTTATCGTAGCAGGGAGATTTGCCAACGACGGGATTGGGAAGCTCGATTTCAATTTTGTCTACGGTGATAGCGGGACACTCAAAGGTATATGAAACTACCAGATAATATTCAGTGGAAGAGAGACCACTTGCGTCAACCTTCGCCTCCACGCCGTTTACAGTAGCGATTACGTTGGTTGTGTCGGTGGTGTCACAATCGAATCTGCAGTTTGTTGCTGCCTGTATATAAAATCTTACCTGATAGGTATGTCCACCGATAAACTTATCGTTTTCGCGAAGGACGTCACCAAAGGAATCATAAGTAACGTCATACCACGACACACCGTCCTTCTTGGTATAAACGTCCTTTTTCTCGGCAAAATCATATTCCTGCCAATTGCCGTATGTAAGGTAACCGGTGTTGAGAAATTCCTTATCAAAGCTTGGTGTTTCGCCCGCAACGGGTGCGGTTATACCGCCAATGTCAATTTTATCAACAACCTCGCCGTTGCAATAAAACCAAGCGTAAACCTCTACGTAATTGTAGGGATCAACTGCTACGTAATCATAGCCCGTATGCTCAAAAATAGTGCTGACGCTGGCGGATTTCCAGTTAATTGTAGCACTCATCATATGGCTCTCGCGGTCTGGATCGTAGTTAAATACAGCATTACCCGTATTTCTAAGACGGATATTTACCGAGTAAGATACGCCCTTTTGGAAGGTTTCTCCATCCTTAAGCTCAACTACTCTTTCATAACCGTTTTCGTTTACTACGTAACCCCAAGTGATAGACTCAATTACTATATCATCCTGAGCGACCCATACCATACCTGCGGAGGGGGCATCACCTGCAACGGGAGTGGGAAGCTGACGGATATCTATATCGTGTATAACATCCTGCTTAAGAGTATACCATACCTGAAGCTCGATGTAGTTATAAAAGTCAAGTGTCTGAAGAACGTTGTGCTCGTCATACTCTCTCCAAGGGGCATTTGTAGCCTTTTTGTCGCCTACGTTGGCAGTTAAAGCAAAGCCTGCGACGCCATCCTTTACTGCAAAGGTCTTGTTGCTCTTGTTTTCAAGATTGATGCAGAGCATATAGGTTGCCCCATCCTCAAATACGTGGTTTTCATCAACGTCAACAACCTTTTCTACACCGTCAACGTTCTTGAGCATACCCCAAGAAACTGCACCAACCTCAACTCCCTCAACGTCAACAGATACCCAGAAATCGGGAGTATTGCCTACAACGGGAGCAACAAAGTCTTTAACGTTGATCTCGGTAATAGTTTCGGGAGTGGTAAAGGTGGTATATGCTACTCTATACTCGTTTGTGGGAGTAGGATCGCCCTTGGTAAGTGTAGCCGTTTTGCTATTAATGCGAACGGAATTAGCGGATGCATTGTTAAAGGTATGGTCATCGTCCGACTTGATAACAACCTGCACGCGGTAGGTTCTGCCTGCAACGAATACGTCGTCTTCATTAAGGGTCTTGCCGGTAATGGTGTCTACCCAAAGAATACCGTTAATATATCCACCGATGCTGTAATCGTCAACGATACAGTTGCCTTTAGCAGAGGAATCGAAGGATGGGAAGCTTCCCGCTCTGGGAAGATCAATGCTTATGTCGGCAGTTTCTACCGGTGCTACAGCAAGTGCAGGATATGTATGATACATTATAACGTGTGTTTCATCTATAACTCTGAAGGTGCTATTGGTAAGGCCGTTTATGGTACATCCGAAGTGCTGCGATTCTGTATCAAAATAATATCCGCTTTTTGCTCTAAGATGTACTGCCGCCTGATATACGTCACCTGCGTGAAGGGGGATATCCTCACCGTAGTGAACGAAATTGTCACCCTCCTGACGGAACCACTGTACAGACACAGTATACTGACCGTTTGGAGTAACGTCGCAGTCAGGAAGTCTACCTGCAACAGGGGCAGAAAGACCGCCTACACCTACGTGGTACATGGGTGTGTTGTTTGCCGATACTATAATTGCACTCGAAACGATGAGAGCAATCAATACTACCGCCATAACCACAAATTTGGAAAGATTGGTTTTGGAAATGCTTTTCATTTTAATTTTCTCCTTAATTTGTTGTCTTTTCTAAATAAAACACTGTCATTCATGGATAAAGTAAACTTATATTTACATAATTCTGTTTTTTATCATGTTTGGCAGATGATTTACTGCTAATCAAATGCGATTGATGTGATGAAGCTTTAGTCATACTACGGTGCCATACAATAGTATCCAAATGATACAACAAGTCCCTCATTTCCGTTTACGCCGTCAATAGTTTGTGCTCCGGTTTCCATATCATTGATGAATACACTCACCCAAACACCATAGATGTCTACAAAGAAGCTATATCCTTCATCTGCATAAATATATATATGGATCTCATAAAAGCGATCTACAACGAAGACATCATCCGCTGTCATAAGCTTCATCGTCTCAGGAGAACCGTCGCTTTCTGTAGTATCGTACCAGCGTATCTCGTCAATATGGAATCCATCGTAAACGGTAGATAAATTATAGTTAGGATGAGCACCGGGGACAACCTCGTTTACACCAACGATACCGGCATAGTAAATGGTAGTGTCATTACATCCAAGCTGGGTGTAGAACTCCACGATGTTGCCGTTAACTCTAATATCCCAACTCTGTACGTAATTTACACTTGCACGCATATCGTAATAATCATATTCGGAATTATAAGAAAACTTATAGCCGGACTTAAGCTGCAAGCGTACTTTAACCGTATATTTTGAATATCCATACTCAAAGTAATCACTTGGTCCGAAGGGGATGTAATTTCCGTAATTGTAATCATCTTCTTTCACCCACTCCACTGACAGAATCTCAATACCTTTTTGAATTACGTAAGGCTCATCGTCGGTGACAGGCTTTTTGCCTGTGTATGGCATCGTAACACCTAAAACGTCGATTCTGTCGATGATCTTGCTGTCAGAATCGGGAGTGTAATCGGGATCAGCTTCACCGCAGATTGAGCAGCTGCCGTCTGTATAAGAGTGACCGAGAGCTGCAACGGTGTTGCCTATATAACTATCACCGCAGGCACAGGTATAGGTTGTATAACCGTCCGCGGTGCATGTGGGCGGCGTTACAACTTCTGCGTAAGAATGCTCGTGAGGAGGTACGTAGTCGGGATCGGTTGCTCCGCACGCACATTTACCGTCAACGAAGGTATGCTCGTGAGGATCTATCGCGGGATAAAGAGTAGGATCGATCACATTGATAACGTTACAGAACGGCAAGTATTCGATAATATAATCTCCGGGCTTTGTGATCTCGATGTAATTACCGTTCTTAACAAGAGTTCCCTCCTTTATAGCAACAAGAGAAAGATATTCACACCCTAACGTTCTTGTAATACCTTCCATTCCTATACAGAATTTTTCCGACTCCTCTACGTGAACGGCTGCTCTGTATATACTGACGTTGGTAAGATCAGTCTTCCACTGCTCCTGTCTTTGAAATACGTCGTTGGTCAGGGGCCAAGTATAGCGTTTATACTCGTTACTGCCGGGAGCGAGATCTATCTTTTCAAGCATTGGAGCATCACCCGACTCAAAAATAAGTGTGAAGTGGTTGAGTGCGTTTGAGTAATTAAAGCGGTTTAAGGTGATCTTCTTATCACCGTTAATATCAAATGCGATCCACCAGTCGGTAATATTTGAGGAAAACTTGATCTCACCGTTCTCTCCGCGCTCATATGACCAGGTATCATAGGACTGCAACTCTATTATATCGTCGTAACCGTAAACCTTTCCGCTCTCAAGGTCAATGATTCTGAAATAGGAGTATTTATCGGTGCCAATGATACCGTAAACGTAAGCCTGCGTTTCGGGATCTCCCTGAAGATCCACCTTACTCATCGGGAAGTACATAGGCTTTTTACCGGTGTACACGTTTGAAATCTCCATCACCACACCCGAATGTACGTAATCGCTGGCATAGAGCTTCATTCGAGAGTTTCTCTCAAGCACAAGGGTAAAGCTTGAGGTGGAGGTAGTGCGTATTGCTTTGCTTTCGAGATCAATATTACCGGGTTTAAATCCAATACCGTCATAATAATTTTCGGCTACGGTGTATCCGTAGGTCTGTGTTCCGTCAGTATTGCAAATTGTGACGGTCTGACCCTCGGTGACCGAAATATTCTTGAGCGAGAGCATAATATCGCCACTGCTTGTATTTGTAAGTTCAAATTTTCCCGCAAAAGTGCCGTCAAGGTAGACCGCGAATTCGGGAGTAACCTTAGGAATAACGGTAGAGGTGATAGGCTCCTTTGCCTCGTTAAATAAGCCGCGGCAGGTGAGGCAGGAATAGTATGAAAGCACGCCCTCCTCATAATAGGAAGTCGGAGGCCAAGCGGTCTTAGGGAAGACAATGACTAGACCCAACTCCTTGGCTCACAGAACGACATGGCTACGATCCGACTTACCTTAGGAATAACGGTAGAGGTGATAGGCTCCTTTGCCTCGTTAAATAAGCCGCGGCAGGTGAGGCAGGAATAGTATGAAAGCACGCCCTCCTCATAATAGG
>JAZQDF010000267.1:0-1593 GCA_045546635.1 Eubacteriales bacterium | reverse complement strand
ACCAACTGCTGTGAGCACAGAGAATCTGCCGCCTACGTTATCGGGAACAACGAAGGTTTCGTATCCTGCCTTATCCGAGAACTGCTTAAGAGTACCGCGTGCCTTATCGGTGGTAACGAAGATCCTCTCTCTCGCACCCTCAACTCCATACTTCTCAACGAGAAGCGACTTGAATACTCTGAACGCGATCGCAGGCTCGGTGGTGGTACCCGACTTAGAAATAACGTTTACTGAAATATCCTTACCCTCACAAATAGAGAGAAGCTCGGTAAGAGCTGTGGGAGAGATATTGTTGCCTGCAAAATAGATGTCAGGGGTGTCCTTCTTAAGATTATTATAAAGGGGGCTCTTGCAGAACTCAATAGCCGCACGTGCACCGAGGTAGGAGCCACCGATACCGATCACAACAAGAATATCAGAATTCTGCTTGATTTTTTCTGCCGCAATTTTAATTCTTGCAAACTCTTCCTTATCATAATTCTCGGGGAGTCTTACCCAACCAAGAAAGTCGCTGCCCTCGCCGGTGCCATCCATAAGCATTTTGTGTGCCCTTGCAGCATCAGAGCTCATTGCCGCGATCTCCTCGGGAGAAACAAAGCCGTTAAGAAATTTTTCGTTTAATTTAATCATTTTATCATCCTCAGAATATAAAATTTCTTTTTATATTATACAATAAACATTTTAATTTTTCAAGTATTTTAAATAATAAATTTATCCTATAATCATTCTTTTCAATATTCTGAGAAAAATATCGAAGTATTTAAGGTCAGCAACACTCTCGGCGGCATAGATATCAGAAAAACCTATCTGCTCGCCGTCTATTTTATATATGATCCTTCCCAGCGTTTCTCCCTTTTCGATCGGGGCGGTAATACTATCCGGGATCTCATATTCCAGCTCTACAGAATTCTGATATGATTTCGGTATCACCGAGGAAAAGGGTGACGAGCAGATCGGAATACTGTCAACCGTCCCCTTAAGGACGTCAACGTTCTCAATATACTCCTGACCACGCTCATAAAGGGCGTAATTCGCAAAGCCGAAATCTAACAGCTCTCTTGCGGCGGCGTTACGCTCATCTCGGGTTTCCGCCCCCATTATCACCGCAATAAGCTGCATATTTCCACGTTTTGCAGTCGCTGTAATACAATAACCGGCCTTATCGGTAGAGCCTGTTTTCAGGCCGTTGCATCCATCGTAATATCTGACCAGGCGGTTTGTATTTGTAAGTGTGAATTCTCCGTCTCTGATACTGTCCTGCCAGATGGAGCTGTATTTTAAAATGATATCGTGCTTGATAAGCTCCCGCGACATTCTTGCAATATCTGCGGCACAGCTATAATGCTCTACGGTGGTATCGTCAAGTCCTGTCGTGTTCTCAAAATTAGTCTTTTTAAGACCTAATTCTGCGGCTCGCTTGTTCATCATTTTAACGAAGGCCGTTTCGCTGCCTGCACAAAGCTCGGCCAGGGCGACCGCCGAGTCGTTTCCGCTGGCGATTACGGTGCTTTTGATAAGATCCTCAACGGTGATACTCTCGCCCTCCTCAAGAAAGACCTGGCTGCCGCCCATAGATGCGGCGTACGAGCTTAT
>JAZQDF010000266.1:0-2213 GCA_045546635.1 Eubacteriales bacterium | reverse complement strand
CCTCGTAACCGTCTGCAGTACAGGTAGGAGCCTGTCCATCAACATAGTTAAGCGTGTGAGCGGGATCGATGGTAACGATGGTAGAATAATCGCAATCGGTGCAATATTCATACGCTTCATATCCCGGGGTGGTACACGTAGGCTTTACTCCTTCTCTGTAAACAATATTATGCCTCGCAGGTATGATCTCAATGGTAGAGTAATCGCAATTTTCACAGTAGTAATAAGCCTTGTGTCCATCTTCATAGCAGGTAGGAGATTTTTCTTCCACATGAACAATGCTATGGTCGATCTTGTCGACCGTCTCCTGCTCGACCAGTACGAAGCCGCATTTTTCGCAATGTCTGCCCTCGGTAAGTCCGTCGCTTTCGCACGTCGGGGGAATGGCGGGATCTATAATTACGTTACTATGATCGCACTCTATGCTGTCTGGCTCCTCACCGGGAAGCTCTGTATCATTTTCACCATTGTCATCGGGTTTATTACCCGGGCCGCCGCCAATGTTATTGCAGGAAACGAATACTGCCGTACACAAAAGCACCGCAATTATGATTAATAATAATTTATTTGTTTTTGTCATTTTGTCTTTCTACCTTCTGCCGCACGGATAAAGGGTATAACCGCGAGTGTGATGATGGCAACGATCGAGCCCACAAGGAATATCTCGGGGGCGGGAATATACTCGGTGGTCATAGCGTCTGCACCGGGGTTCTCAAGGAGAACGCCCGCCGCCTTGTTAATAGCGTTACCGATGGCGGGGCCGACTATCATAGGAATAAGCACGCTTGCGATCATACGGACGCCCTGCATCTTACCTGCCGCACCGTCGGGTGTGTGGTCGCGGAGAATAGAGCCGTTAAGGGCCGAGCTGAAGATGTTGCCGCAGATCATAACGAAGCCACCAAGACCGAAGCAGATAAGCAGAGGGATCTTGCTCTCAATAAAGGAGGCTGCGTACATTCCGAAAAGGCCGACCGCAAGGATACCTGCGGCGAAATAAAGAAGCTTGCTTTTCTCCATCTTATCCGAGAGCTTGCCAAGATAGATGTTCACGCCTGCACCCGCAAGAATGGCAATGGCGAACACCGCACTGTACTCAAGGGTTGTAAATCCGAGATAGGTGCTCATAAAAATAATGAGATAGGGCATAAAGATCTGGAAAGCAATACCAAATACAACAACCGAAAGGAGAGTTGCATAGAAGGGCATATTCTCCTTGATTACAGAGGGACGGAAGCCGTAGATTATGTCACGAAGGCCGCCCGCACGCTCAAGGGTGGGTGCATCCTTGAACAGGAAAATGCCCGCAACGCCGCAGAGAGTGATAACGGCACCGAGACCGATGAACAGATTGCGGAAGCCGATAAGATCCTTGAGGATACCAAAGCCTCCTGCAACGATAAGCATAGCAATAAGAGGGAGAATTGAAAGAATGCTCTCTACCCTGCCTCTGTATGAGGGCTTGGTGTTATCGGTAACCCAGGCGTTGAAGGCCGCGTCGTTCGCAGTCGAGCCGAAGAGAGTCATAACGCAGTCGCCGACGACAACGAGAATCAGTGCGAGGCTGACAGCCTCCTCATAAGGAAGACCGAATACGGCCGAAACCGTCTCGGTAGAGAGGCATCCGAAGAGTGCGACGGTGACGCCCCAGATGGTATAGCCGAAGGCAATAAAGCTGCGTCTGTTACCAAGCTTGTCCGATAGCGTGCCCGCAATAAGCGTGACGACGGTGGCGGCAATTCCACTGAGCTGTACCATCAAGGTAACGGTATCGAGATTTTTTGCAACCTCCTCATACACAAAGAGGTTGAAGTACATATTCTCAACCGACCAGGCGATCTGTCCTATCAGACCGAAAAGGAGTAAAAGAAGCCAGTTTTTTCTTGAAAACTTTTCCATAACGTTCACTTCCTGAAAATTTATTTGAAACTAATCTTAATTATAGCAAATAAGAGGTAGAATGTCAACCGAATTGTAGAAAACAGCTACAGACTTATATGTCGATTATAGTCCCAAAATGTACCTCCTCTCCCACAAAAGATGTAAAAAAGGGGGCAAAATCGCCGCTTTTCGGCCGAATTTTAAAATATTTTATAAATTTTTAAATATATTTTTATATATTTCTTGACATTTAATAACATATATGTTAAAATATATAAAAATAAACTTTTATAAATAAAGGAGATACGAAAATGCCTGAGATCAAGTATGAG
>JAZQDF010000265.1:0-2189 GCA_045546635.1 Eubacteriales bacterium | reverse complement strand
GGTGTAGACTGTATTATAGATTTCTCGCACCATTCGGTAACTCCTGCCCTGCTTGATTTTGCGATGGCAAACAGCCTGCCCCTCGTCCTCTGCACCACGGGTCACACCGACGGCGAGATCGCGGCGATACGTAGGGCGGCGGAGCATATCCCCCTGTTCTACTCGGGAAATATGTCGGTGGGCGTGGCTCTTCTTATAGAGCTTGCAAAAACCACGGCGGCAGCATTCCCCGAGGCAGAGATAGAGATAATTGAGAAGCACCACGACCGCAAGGTCGATGCACCCAGCGGCACCGCACTTATGCTGGCGAAGGCTATATGCGAGGTGCGTCCCGACGCCTATACCAACTGTGGCAGAAGCGGTCAGGGCAAGCGTGTGCCCGAGGAGATCGGAATACATTCCATCCGAATGGGCAATATAGTTGGCGAGCACGAGGTTATCGTCGGCACGAAGAACCAGACCATCAGTCTGAAGCACGAGGCACACAGCCGAGCCCTGTTCGCCGAGGGAGCTATTGCGGCGGCAGACTTCCTCGTTGACAAGGCGGCAGGCCTTTACGATATGAAGAGTATGATCGCCTCCCCCTCCTGCGAGGATACGGTGATCGTTAAATAAAGAGGATTTGTTATGAGAATTGGAATTCTGGGCTACGGAAATCTTGGCAGAGGAGTCGAGGCAGCAGTAAGGCATCACTCTGACGCCACCCTTGTAGGCGTGTTCACAAGACGCGATCCCGCAGGTGTGAGGACTGCAGGCACTCCCGTATATTCTGCCGACCTGCTGTCGGATTTTAAGGATGAAATTGACGTGCTGGTTATATGTGGCGGCAGTGCCACCGACCTGCCCGAGATGACTCCCCGTCTTGCAAGGGAGTTTAACGTAATAGACAGCTTTGACACCCACGCAAAGATCCCCGAGCATTTTGGTGCGGTAGACTTATCCGCCCGTGAGAGCGGCCATATTGCGCTTATCTCTGCAGGCTGGGATCCCGGTCTTTTCTCAATAATGAGGGTTTATTCCGAGGCAGTTCTGCCAAACGGAAGAGATTACACCTTCTGGGGACGGGGCGTCAGTCAGGGACATTCGGATGCCATAAGGCGTATTCCGGGTGTACTTGATGCGAGGCAATATACCGTTCCGATAGAGTCTGCGGTGGGTACCGTAAGGGCGGGCGACTGTCCGGAGCTTACCACCCGCGAAAAGCACAGACGAGAGTGCTACGTGGTTGCCGAGGCGGGAGCCGACCTCGACAGCATCGAGAGGCAGATCAAGGAGATGCCAAACTACTTTGCCGATTATGATACCACCGTCAGCTTCATTACGATGGAGGAGCTTCGCCGCGACCACAACCGCCTTCCCCACGGTGGCTCGGTTATCAGAAACGGTCTGACGGGGCTTGAGGATGAGAACAGTCATACGGTGGAGTTCAGCCTTCGCCTTGACTCCAACCCCGAATTTACTGCCAGCGTGCTGGTGGCATACGCCAGAGCCATCTTCCGTATGCACTCCCGCGGTGAGATTGGCTGCAGGACGGTGCTTGACGTGTGTCCCGCCGATCTGTCGCAGATGTCGGCAGAGGAGCTGCGGGCAAAAATGCTATAAATCAGGAAAAATAATGGTTATTACGAAAAAAACAGAAATGATATGCGAAAATATCAAGAGAAGCCGCGACGGTGAGCTTTGCTTTGCCGATATGCCGCTGTCGACTCTTGCTGATAAATACGGAACGCCGCTGTATCTTTACGACGAGGCCCGAATCCGTCATAACTGTCGCGTGTATCTTGACGCGGTACGCCGCGGCTTCGGTGACCGAGCAAGGGTTATGTACGCCTCGAAGGCGGCATCCTTCAAGCGTATCTATGAGATAGTCAAGGAGGAGGGACTCGGCGTGGACGTAGTCTCCTGCGGTGAGATCTACACCGCCCATCTTGCAGGCTTCCCCCTTCAGAACGCATATTTTCACTCAAACAACAAGACCGACGCCGATATAGAATTCGCCATCTCGAAGGGCGTGGGCTGCTTCGTGGTGGATAACGCCGAGGAGCTGTTTGCCATCGACAAGATCGCAGGCGAGCACGGAATAAAGCAGAAAATAATGCTTCGCATCACCCCCGGCATCGACCCCCACACCTATGCGGCGGTTGCCACGGGTAAGGTGGACTCAAAATTCGGCTCGGCAATCGAGACAG
>JAZQDF010000264.1:0-6120 GCA_045546635.1 Eubacteriales bacterium | reverse complement strand
ATCATAGATATAACCCCGATGGGATATGCCCTCACCAATGTGAGTGGTTCAATCTCCTCGGAACAAACAAGAAGAACATCGAGAGGATCGTTGTCATCACCGTAAGTTCTCGGTATGAATCCATAATTTGCAGGATAGTGGGTTGATGTATACAAAATTCTATCGAGCATTATATAACCCGTTTCCTTGTCAAGCTCATACTTTTTCTTGCTTCCCTTTGTTATCTCGATAACACAGATGAAGTCCTCTGCATTAATTCTTTTGGGTGAAATATCGTGCCAGATGTTAGACATAGTATTTTCTCCTTTCCGTTTTACATACTTACGGTGAATATTGAGTGCCCTCACATTCCTTGGTTAATCAATTATATAATAAATTTCAAATCTTGTCAATAGATTTCTGAACATTTTTCATATTCAACAAATATGCCGTGCTACATAAAATAATAATAACGAACTTTCGCGTGAAAGTATGTTTAAAAAAAGCAAAAAGTTGACAGAATAACTATGTAAAAATAATAAAGGAGCCAGAAAATTCCCCGCAGGGAAGACGAGAGAAAAAATGAACATAAAACGCGGTGATATTTATTATGCCGATCTCAGTCCGGTTGTCGGAAGTGAGCAAGGCGGACTCAGACCGGTTCTTATAGTACAGAACGATATTGGAAACAGATACAGCCCGACGGTGATCGCGGCGGCAATAACCTCAAGGATCAGCAAAACAAAGCTGCCCACCCATATCGACGTGCCGGGTGAGGATACGGGACTGGCAAAGGACAGCATAATCCTGCTGGAGCAGATAAGGACCATCGACAAAAGGCGGCTGAAGGAAAAGATGGGACACCTTGACGATAAGACTATGTCAAGCGTGAACAGTGCCATTGAGGTAAGCTTCGGTCTTTCCGTCCAAAATAGTGACGAGGGCTGACTCGCCAAGGAATATTTACGCTATAACAATCATATTCTTTATTATCCCGAAAAAAGCAGTCGGGATACAACAGATATGAGGAAAGGTAGCGGCTATGAACGAATATAAGCCCGAAGGATTATTAATCAGATCGGCAAGAAATTACGAATATATCTCATCTATAGAGGGACTGGAGCGGGCACTTGAGAGACAGGTTATTCTTGAGGCCCCCGTGGTCCTCTGCGACCATAATTTTGATCTTCACGTGGAGCTGTCGGGAGGCGTGCGAGGTCTGATACCTCGGTGCGAGGTTGAATATTCCCCCGACGGCGAGCCGGTTAAGGATATAGCAATACTGACGAGAGTGGGCAAAACGGTCTGCTTTAAGGTATGCGGCTTCAAATGCACGCCAGACGGTACGGTTGCAATCTTATCACGGCGAGCCGCACAGCGTGAGTGTGTGGAAAACTACCTGAAGACTCTTGTCCCCGGTGACATCATACCCGCCAAGGTCACCCACCTTGAAAGCTTCGGAGCTTTTGTCGATATTGGCTGCGGCAGGATCTCTCTGCTCTCTATCGACTGTATTTCGGTATCGAGAATATCACACCCCTCATCAAGACTCAGCGTGGGTGAGATAATCTACACTGTTGTCAGAAGCATCGACGAGCGGGGCCGCATCTTCGTTTCGGGACGTGAGCTGCTTGGCACCTGGGAGGAAAATGCCGCCCTGTTCAAGGAGGGACAGACGGTACGCGGAATTGTAAGAAGTGTTGAGAGCTACGGAATATTTATCGAGCTTACTCCAAATCTTGCAGGTCTCGCCGAATATCGGGACGACGTGCATTCAGGACAGACGGCGGCGGTATACATAAAAAGCATAATTCCGGAAAAAATGAAGATAAAGCTGATTATAATAGACACCGACGATTCACCTGCCGCACCTACGCCCCTGACTTACTTCATCGACCCGGAGAGGCGGCGGCATATTGACTACTGGAAATATTCGCCCCGACTGTCAAGCAGGATCATAGAAACTGTATTTTAACACCCGGCCCGTATTTTTTACGGGCTTTTCTATTGACTTGCGGCCACCTTTATGTTAAAATTATCAAAATAGGAGGTGCAATATGGTTAATCTTGGAAACGACTGGGATGCTATTCTTTGCAATGAATTTAAAAAGGACTACTATCTTGCGTTAAGAGAATTTTTAAAGATTGAATACTCGTCAAGAGCTATCTATCCGCGAAGTAAGGATATTTTCAACGCCCTTCGTTACACCTCGTATGAGAATACCCGCGTGGTCATTCTCGGCCAGGACCCCTATCACGGCTACGGTCAGGCACACGGCCTTTGCTTCTCGGTAAAGGAGGGTACGCCCCCTCCCCCATCGCTGAAAAATATTTTCAAGGAGCTTCGTGACGAGCTTGGTATAGAGGAGCCTCCCTGTGGCGAGCTTGTAGGCTGGGCGAAGCAGGGGGTACTGCTTCTGAACACTACCCTTACCGTACGTGAGGGCTCGCCCCAAAGTCACAAGGGACGAGGATGGGAGATCCTTACCGACAGGATTATTGAAATAATAAACGAGAAGGAGCGTCCTGTAGTCTTTATGCTGTGGGGCGGAAATGCAAGAGCAAAGAAATCGCTTATCACGAACCCGAACCACCTTGTTCTCGAATGTGCACACCCAAGTCCACTGTCGGCGTATAACGCATTTTTCGGATGCGGACACTTCCTTCGTGCAAACGAGTTCCTTATTTCCAAAGGCGAAAGCCCAATCGAGTGGGATAAGATAAATGATTATAAATAATTGTTTTTGATACAAAAAACGAGGCAGAGCCATTCTGCCTCGTTTTCTTTTAATTCTTCCTGAAAATATCAAGCGTATGATTTGAATAGCCGATAAGATCCTGTCTCTCGCAGGTGGCGAGATGGTACCTGATAAACATTTCGTATGTAGGCTCATCCATTTCAGCAAGCTTTTCCCTGATATGATTAGCATATCCATCTGTCGCAATAAAGTAAAGCTGAGAGACGTTAAAGGCCGAGCGAAGCCTGTCAATATCCTCTTTTCTGTAAAGCTCAAAGAGATCCCAGGGATTCGAAAATGTGTCAAAGGTCTCGGTATCCAGCATACATTTCTCAACAAGCTCAAATATAACTCCCCTGCCAAAGCCGTATTGCAATACCGATGCATCTCCCATACAGTATGCCGCACAGATCACACCGCCCCGCTTCGTCACGCGGATAGCCTCGGCAAGAGCCTTGTGCTGATCCTCTTTATCATAAAGATGGTACATCGGTCCAAGAACCAACGTCAGATCGTACAGCCCGTCCTCTATAAACGAAAGGTCGGTTGCATTGCCCTGCCTTACGGTGATTTTTTCGTCATCCGTGATCTTTGATCTGAATATCTCAATATTGTGATCTATAAGCTCCACCGCATCTACGGTATAGCCCATTTTTGCAAGAGCGTGAGAGTATCTTCCCGTACCCGCACCGACCTCAAGTATGCGGGCGTTCGGCGTAAGAAATTTCTCGACGTATTTCATCGTGGTTAGAAATTCGATCTGACCGTGACGGGAAAGCAAGCGTCCGTCCTCGTCGTAGCTCTCGTAGTATTCCTTTAAGTATTTGTCATCCATTTTCTTTTCTGCCTCAAAATAAAAGTCGCATTATGACATATTTATATCCAAAATCTTTTGAGATAGACCTTATCGCTCGGCTCATAAACCGTTGATTCGTAAACGCCACCGCAGGCAATAATAGTCTTCTCGCTGACAATATTCCCATCAATACAGGTAACGAGTATTTTATCAAGCCCTATCTCCCGACAGTACGGTATAACCGAGGCAAGCATTTTCTTGGCATACCCCTTTCTTCTTTCGCTTGGCCTTACCGAATAGCCGATATGACCGCCGTAAATTGAGAGATACTCGTTAAAGTAATGCCTTACCTGTATCATACCCACAATCCGCATATCGCTCCTCCTCACAAGGAGAAGCTGCGTCGCAACTACCTTCCCTTCTGGAAGTGTTTCAGGATCCTCATAGTCGCGGCACTTTTTAATATAGTCAAATGGATTCTCGGTCTGCCGCAGCGAGCCACATCCGTCCATAGAATCGCCCGCATCAAGAAATTCCCTGCGGTATTCTGCGATCTGGGCGGCAAATATCTCGCTCGGTTTAATAAGCATTACGTCCATAATCATTTCCACTTTTTAGGCTGATACTGCATCTCGTTCACAGCGTAGACAGTCACGAATGCACGGGGATCTGTAGCCTTGATAAAATCCATAAGCTTTCTGTACTCGTTCTTATCAACGATGGTGACCACCTCCCTGCGGGGAGTTTTATCGTAAGCACCGTAATTCTCGTAGATGGTAGCACCACTGTGAAGCTGATTCAGGATGAAATCAATAAAATCATCAAGCCTTTCCGAAATGATGCAGACCTTCTTTTTCATTCCGAGACCGAATATGAAATTATCCAGCACGATTCCGCCGAAGTAGGTGCCCAGCACGCTGAGTACGACGGTTTTTGCATCGTAGCAAAATGCAGAGGTCAATGCCACCGCAATACCCGCCGCCGAAACCGCCTTTCCAAGCTCCATTTTCAGATACTTATTAAGTATCTTAGCCACGATATCGATACCTCCTGAGGATGCATTCCTCGAAAACAGTATTGCCATCGCGATACCCACTATCAATATGTAGCAGAGAACGTCGAGGAGAGGATCCTGCGTCAGCGACTGAAAATTCGGCAGAGCGAATTCAAATACACCGATAAATACAGGCACCATCAGGGCAGAATATACCGTCTTCGTTCCGAACTCGGGGCCGATAAGAATAAATCCCAGCGTGAGAAGTATTATATTGATTAAAAGATTTAACACAGATACGGGAAGCGGAATGAAGTTTGAAAGCACCATAGCAAGTGCTGATCCGCTACCTACAGCAACGTGACTTGGCAGCATAAAGAAAAATATTGCTGCTGCCGCAAGAAGTGCTCCAAAGGTGATTATTACGAAGTCAAGGAGCAAAGCCTTGACGTTTATTTCCCTGTTTTTGATTTTCATTTTCTTATCCCTTTAAATCAAGCAGACAGCTGAAGCTTTCAGGCAAAATGAGTCGCCAGGACTCCTCGTTATGAGGCTTCTCGCTATCGTAGGTTTCAAACACAAGATGTGCAGGATATCCCTGACGGCAAAGAAGCGGCTTCATAGCCCTCGCCGCAGGCAAAAGATTTTGCTCAAGCATATCACCGCCGCCACAGTAAATATGAATCCCGGGAAGGCGGTCTGTATATTTTTTGAAATCTATCATTCCAAACCACCGCTCGAATGCATCCATCTCATAGAGTCCGAAGGCAGGAGAATATGACAGTGCGTACTTATAAAATCCCATCTCAAAAATACTGCAGAAGAAGGAGGCGATTCCACCCATCGACGCACCGCCTATACCAATGTTATCCTCCTTGACACAATACTTTTCCTTAATAAAGCTATGTAAGGTTGTTACCATAAAGGAAGAAAGCCTCTCGAGATACCCCTGCGAGAAATCATCGTCGTCAATTGCAGTCGCCAGAGGCGATAGTCTGCCGAATTTATCGGGATTCATAAACAGCTCGTGACTTCTGTACATATCCGCGTTATCTATACCGACGACGATAATATTCTCACCGTACTGACGGTGAAGCTCGGTGATAAGAATATCAAGCTGCCAGGAGCCGTAAGGATCGCCGCACTCGGTGTAATCCCCCGCCATACAGAAGAGGTTCTGTGCGTCGAAGAAGTAAAGAATATCGTGGGGCGTCACACCGTCGTAGCTCGTCGGAACGAAAACGCTGATCTTTTTTGACTTATCCTCACGGTAGGAAAGATTATGCTCGTCCCTTACAACGTAATTATCCACCCTGCCGGATATTGTGAGATCTTCAGAATAAAGGTAGGTAAGATTTTTAGCCATACCCACGTTTTCCTTGAACTCAACGCCAACCGACATATTGCCGGGATAAACCCTGCTCGTCCTTTCTCCGCCATCAGAGAATGACAGCGAGCTGTATTTTTTGCTGTTAAATTCGAGAGTAGAGCCATCAAGCAAAGGGTGTTCGCCCCCGATTGCCTCCCCACTGTAAAGGGTGGCCTTTATATTCGACCAGCCCCTGTCATTTTTAAAGAGAATTTTTTTCATAAAACATCCCTCATTTTATTGC
>JAZQDF010000263.1:0-3662 GCA_045546635.1 Eubacteriales bacterium | reverse complement strand
GTGCAGGAATAAAATTTATCGAAGGGGTCGGTATGGATAATATTCACAAAAGACTTCTTACCCTTACAGATCTTGCAAAGGAGGGGCTTTCGGAAATTCCCGAAGTTAAGCTTTACAAGGAAGGTGTGGGGCTGATATCATTTAATATTGGCGATCTTCCCTCCTCCTCGGTTGCTTCTCGCCTGGATGAATTTGGAATATGCGTCAGGGGCGGTCTGCATTGTGCACCCGCGGTTCACAGAAAGCTTGGTACTCTTCATCAAGGGACCGTTCGTGCATCGTTTTCCTATCTTAATAAAAAGGCCGACGTAAATAAGCTTTGCCGTGCCGTAGCGGTAATTGCCTCCGAAATATAACAAAGGGGTTATTCAAGGTAAAACCAAGAATAACCCTATTTTTTATTTCTGCCCTGCTTTTTCAAGGTATTTTTCAATTTTTGCAATGGCATCATATTTGTATTTTGAGAAGGCTGTACCGTCGCAGCTGACAGTTATATCCGCGTATTTTTCAAATAAAGGAGCTCTTTCATCGTAGAGATCCTGCATTGTCATTCCCTCGCGAAGCACAACGCCACGCTTGGAAAAATCAACCAGACGCTGGCTTATGGTCTTTGCCGAGGCGTATAGATAGATCACAATGCCACACTCTTTAAAATGATTCATAACCGACGGATAATAGACCGCACTGCCACCCGGGGTGAATACGATGTTGTCCTCCTTAATGGTAAGCAGAACTCTCTCCTCAATCTCCTTGAAGCCGTCAACGCCGACCTCGTCCATTATTTCCTGCAATCTCTTGCCCTCGGTTCTCTCAATGACCTTATCACCGTCGACAAGCTTCATATTGAATTTTTTAGCAATTGCCTTGCCCATACAGGATTTACCCACGGCAGGCATACCGATCAGCGTAATTGTCATAGCGTTAAACCTTAATCAATTTCAATAGTGGTGTCGGTAGGACACTTATATACTGCGGCAGAATAACCGCAAAGGACAAAGTCCTGCGACCTATTGGCAGTAATAAGCTCGGTGCATTCCTTCGAGAAGCTGAGCGAAAGGTCACATTCGCAGTTATTTACAATAGTAATATAACTTTCGCCCTCACCCTTTCTTGAAAAAACGAGCAGCTCGTTGTCAAGATGAATAAGTCTGAAGCAACCGTTTTCATAAACGGCATTCTCACGCCTTATACGGCCCAATGCTCGGTAGTGCTCTATAAGTCTGTGATCCTCCTTGCCCCAGGGATAAGGCATTCTGTTAAAGGGATCGCAATAACCCTCGAGTCCTGCCTCGTCACCGTAAAATACGGTAGGAAGGCCGGGCATAGTTGCAAGTATGGTATAGGCGGTCATAAGACGCTTAATAGCGAAATTACGCCGTCCTGGATCCATCCTCATTCGTGCAAGCTGATGGTTGGACAGGCCTGATGCATCCTCGTCGCCAAGTACGGTGAGTATTCGTTCGGTATCGTGAGTACCGAGAAGATTCATCTGATTATGAAGGATATGGTCGGGAGCGTTGCTGGTTACGTCGGTAAGAGCGTAATAGAGCTTGTCAGTACCTCTGCCCGTAAGATAATCTATGATACCAGAGCGTAGAGGATAGTTCATCACACCGTCAAGCTCGCCTCCGAGATAATAATGCCTTCTCTTGCCGTAGGAGCTTTTGTTAGAAGCATCCTCCCATACCTCGCCATAGAGAATTCTGTCCTTAGAGTGCCCGGAGAGCCGCTCCTTTATCTTGGAGATGAAATCATCAGAAAGCTCGTCGGCAACGTCAAGACGGAAGCCGTAAATACCCATTTTGGCATACTTATCGACAACTCCGCCTTCGCCTACGAAATACTCTCTGCATTCAGGAATATCGGGGTTAATTCGCGGCAGAATTTCAATTCCCCACCAGGACGTATACTTATGCGGAAATTCCTGGAAGTCATACCAGGAGAAATACTTCGACCTTCTCGACTGGAAGGCACCCGTCTCCTGATACCTGCTGTGACGGTTGAAATAGATGCTGTCCGCACCCGTATGGTTAAAGACACCGTCGAGAATTATCTCAATTTCCTTTTCCTTCGCCGCCTTGATAAGTGCCTTGAATGCGGGCTCGCCGCCAAAGATAGGATCGACGGTCATATAGTCTGCGGTATCGTATTTATGATTGGAGGCCGCACGGAATATGGGGCTGAGATAAATAGCCGTTGTTCCGAGCGTCTTGATATAGTCAAGCTTTTCTATTATTCCCCACAGTGTACCGCCCCAGAAGGTATTATTGTATAGAGGAGCACCCGGATATTCGGGATACTCGGCAATGATACGCCAATCACCGCGAATAACCCTCGCTCCGTCGGGAACGGTTACCTGACCGCCACGTCTGAAGCGGTCGACAAATATATGATAAATAACTCCGCCACGGATCTTTTTCGGCTCACAGTGCTTGAAATCGCAAAGAGTCAGCTGCATCATATTGGTAAGCTCGCTCTTGTAATCAAAGTAAATACCGCCCGCCCATTTATGTCCGTAAAGCTGGCCGCCAAGCACCAAAAGGCGTGGCCTTATAAAATACAGGCCAACGCCGAGATGCTCTCTGTTTATATCAAATGTATAGCAGTCATACTGCCCCTCCATTCCGCACCATTCTGCCTCGGTCTCCAAGAGCCTCATAGAAGCGTTCTCGTCGTAGATTTCCATATACGCGTTAGTCGTACCGAGTGAACGCGGAATTTTCAGGACTATCTCTGCCCTTTCCTTAATCTCGAAGGCAGTCGAGATGCGAGGCGTACCGTTATGAATATACTCATACTCAGCTCGGTTGTGCTGCATCTCGACCACCGAAAAGTGCTTTGGATTCACTTGAAACCTCTGAAAAAACTGTCTTTTTTCAAGGCCGACCGTAAGATCGGCCCTTTAAGCTTTACTTAATCTTGTTGATAGGCGTTGCGTGCCAGATGTTCTCCGCGTAGTTTCTGATAGAGTTATCGGATGCGAATACGCCGCTCGTAGCGGTGTTCATAAGCGACATTCTCGACCACTTGCGTCTGTCGGCATAATCCTTCATTGCCTTACGGTAGGTGTGAGTATAGGACTCAAAATCTGCAAGACACATAAAGGGATCTGCTACGCCGTTAACCGCATTGATAAGGTAATCTGCGATGTGGGAGAAGTCCTGACCGCCGATGGGAGAATAGAATCTGTCAACAACGCGGCGGAGATGCTCGGAGTTATGATAGAAGCTTCTTGCATTGTAGCCCGATCTCCAAAGCTCGTCAACCTCGTCGCTGTTAAGACCGAAGATGTAGATGTTGTCCTTACCGCAGGCCTCGTAGATCTCTACGTTAGCACCGTCCATAGTACCCATAGTAACAGCACCGTTCATCATAAGCTTCATACAGCCGGTACCGCTGGCCTCCTTACCTGCAAGGGAGATCTGCTCGGAGATATCAGCCGAAGGAATAAGCACCTCTGCAAGAGATACGTTGTACTCCTCCATAAATACGATCTTGATCTTGTCACGGGTAAGGGGATTCCTCTCAAGCTCCTCAGAGAGGAACCAGATAAGCTTGATAAGCTTCTTCGCCATTACATAGCTGGGAGCAGCCTTACAGCCGAAGATGAAGGTCTGGGGAGGAATATCCGCATTGGGATTATCCATAATCTCGGTATAAAG
>JAZQDF010000262.1:0-3615 GCA_045546635.1 Eubacteriales bacterium | reverse complement strand
GCCTGCTTCATAGTCGATCCTGCCGACGCAGTAGCGACAGGTATGTACGTTGAGATGAATACCGTTCTCGCTGGGCTGAAACTGCTCGCAGTAAAGAAGATATCCGACCGCCTCGTTATAGTCGGGACATTCTATCATCGTGCCTGCCGAATCAACGCCGAGAAGATCGTTTACAAATTCCCATTTGAAGAGATCTGACGATTTAAACAGCAGAATTCTTCCTCTGCCCTCGATTTTTCTCGCGGCCACGATACACCAGAAGACGCCGTCGTGAAGCCAGATCTTCGGATCGCGGAAATCGCAGGGAGCATATCCGTCGGGCAAATGCTCCTCGCCGATAACAATGCCGTGCTTTTTAAAGGTTATGCCGTCATCACTTTCAGCAAGGCACTGAACCTGCCTTATGCTTTCGCCCCCCCGGTTCTCGATAAAGCCCGTATATACGAGCCACAGCTTGCCGCCGTGGATGATCGCACTGCCTGAAAAGCAACCGTTTTTATCAAACGGATCACCGGGTACCAACGCATTAGGCAGGTATGACCAATTGGTCAGATCCTCGCTTACAACGTGTCCCCAATGCATCGGACCCCACTTCGTATCGTAAGGATGGTGCTGGAAAAAGGCGTGGTATTTGCCCTTATAGAATATAAGGCCGTTAGGATCGTTTATCCAGCCTACCTTTCCCGTTACGTGAAAGGACGGCTGTTTTGTTTTGGTTATTGCCATATTAGTTTCTCGCTTTTTGCTCCCCCACCGAGCTTGGTGGGGGAAGCTGGATTGATTAGGTTTGTTTGCCGTGAGATTAACGAATTGCCTCAATAAATCCCTCGGGGGCAGACGCAAGATTTGCCCTGAAGTCATCAACTACGAAGCAACCGTAATTGCTTGTAGAGTCATCCACAACTCTGAAGAAGCAATCGGTGGTCTCGCCGGTGTACTGATAGAAGTAAGCGTGCATCTCGGTGTTAATCTTGCCGGGAGCCTCGTTATAGAAGGTCGCGATTACGCTACCGTCGACTCTGACAAGCTCAACACGTACCTCGCGGCTGCCTGCACCGCCGAAGCGGAAGGAAACGTAGGAGTTCTGCTTAAGGGTGAATGTAGAGCTTACAAGCTCGCCCTTAGTATTTTCACAGTTGGTGCCATCAGGTTTGCAGAAGGTAAAGAGGTTGTTGCCGTCCTTTCTGCCGTCGTTCTTGGTATACCAGCCCGCATCGTGCTCAGAGCTTTCTACCCAACCGAGTGTATTATGTGCACCTGCCTCCCAGATATTCTGGTGCCAGCCGTCAAGGCCGCTCTCAAAGCTGCCGTTGTTAACGTTATAGTTGCCGTGGAAGATATTATTTGCTACAATGCCCGCGGGGAGAGCATCGGTGGATGCGTAGTAGGTTACAACGTTATCGAAGGATACGCAGCCCCAACCTGAGGTAGCAAGGTCAACCACCTGGATTCTTGCAGTTTTGCCGAGGTGTGCGGAAAGGTCTGCAACGTACTGAATAAGCTTAGCATCCTGCTGTGCCTGCTGATGATATCTTGCAAGAACCTCACCCGTTACAGCATCAATCACCTGAACGTAGCAAAGCTCGTTTCCGCCACCGCCGAGCATGAAGGAGATATATCCCGTACCGCTGATTTCAAATACCGAACTGGTAAGGGTGCCCTTGTTGCCCTCTCTCATGGTGTCCGCACCAAAGCTCTCTACACCCGTGAAGAGGAAGCTGCCGTGCTTACCGTACTCAATATTGTCGCCCCAGTAACCGAAGGCGTCTGTAACAAGACCGATCTCACCGTTGTTCCACCAGCCCTGAACGTTGCCCATCTCAAAGCCACCGTTGAATACGTCGTAAATGGTGCCAGAAAGTTCATATTCTACAGGAGTTGCCACGTTGAAGCCATCGGGCTCGCTCTCATAATATGTAATGAAGCTGTCTGCGAAGAAGAGGCCGTAGCCGCTATCTGCGTTATCGCTGATGCGGAAGAATACCTCCTTGCCTGCGAAGGCGGAAAGATCTGCCTTGTAGGCGATAAGGGTACAGCCACTCTTTACGTCATTTGTTCTTTCTGCCCACAAGCCGTTGTAGTAGCGGGCAAGGATCTGCTTGGTGCTTGCGTCAACAACGTCAACGTAAACGTAGTTCGCGTCTCTCATTGCACCGAGCTTGAAGGTTACGAAGCCCGAGCCACCAACCTTGAAGCTGGAGGAGGTGAGAGTACCAACAGCACTCTCAAGTGCACCGGGAGCGTATGCGGAGAACATATTGTTACCGTCCATACCGAACTCAAAGCCCTCAGCACTTTCGGGATCGTTTATCCAATAGCTCTTGTCGGAGCTTACGCCACCGATATTTCCAACAACGGTCCAGCCCTCAAGGCCGTTCTCAAAGTCGCCGTTTTCAAGTCTGTATTCAGCGGTTCTGTCAAAGCCGCAATTGTTACAAACGTAATCGGATTCGTTGTCATAGCTATGACCTAAGGAAGCCAATACCTCTGTATATGAATCAGAGCAGTTCGCACAGGTGAAGGTCTCGACGCCTTCTGTTGTACAGCCGGGAGCGGTTGTTACAACGCCCGCATAAGCGTGTCCTGTAGGAGATATTTCAGTCTGTTCTTTAAGTGTTATCTTACATACGGAGCACTTCTTACCATCGGTAAGACCTGCTTCGGTACAGGTTGCTGCCTTGCCGGGAACTGTCTCCTCGGTATGACCGAGTGCCTTAATTTCCTCCTGGGCTACGAGTGTTTCACCACATACGGAGCACTTCTTACCATCGGTAAGACCTGTTTCGGTACAGGTTGCCGCACTGCCTGCCACTACCTCCTCGGTGTGACCGAGTGCCTTAATTTCTTCCTGAGCTACGAGTGTTTCGCCACATACGGAGCACTTCTTACCCTCGGTAAGACCTGTTTCGGTACAGGTTGCCGCCTTACCGGGAACTGTCTCCTCGGTGTGTGCAATTACGGGGATAACCTTGCGATCTCTGCTAAGCTCTTCGCCACAAGCAGAGCACTTAACTACGAGATCGTAGGAGCCTTCGGTTGTGCAGGTCGCATCAACCCTGTTCTCTTCCTTTGCATCACCTGCTACGTGCTCGGTGCAAAGATCTTCTCCACAAGCGTCGCACTTGAAGTCGTTGTTCTCGTCCTTGTGTCCAAGTGCTTTGATATTCTCCTGAGCCACGAGTGTCTCGCCACATACGGAGCACTTCTTACCCTCGGTAAGACCTGCTTCGGTACAGGTTGCTGCCTTACCGGCAACTACCTCCTCGGTATGACCGAGTGCTGCGATTTCTTCCTGTGCTACGAGTGTCTCGCCACAAGCCGAGCACTTCTTACCGTCGGTAAGTCCCTTCTCGGTACAGCTTGCTGCCTTACCGGCAACCTCCTCTTCGGTGTGACCGAGTGCTGCGATTTCTTCCTGTGCTACGAGTATCTCGCCACAAGCCGAGCACTTCTTACCCTCGGTAAGTCCCTTCTCGGTACAGGTTGCCGCCTTGCCGGTAACTGTCTCCTCGGTGTGACCAAGTGCTGCGATCTCCTCCTGTGCTACGAGTGTCTCGCCACAAGCCGAGCACTTCTTACCGTCGGTAAGTCCCTTCTCGGTACAGCTTGCTGCCT
>JAZQDF010000261.1:0-9797 GCA_045546635.1 Eubacteriales bacterium | reverse complement strand
GAGGAAGCTGATGCCCAGCGATATCTTACCGCCGTTCATAAGCCTTGCGAGAACGTCCTTACCGGTCTTGTCTGTTCCGAGAGGGTGCTTTGCACTGGGCTCGGAGAGCATATTGTCGGTAAGCTCGGTTTCAATGATCTGTATCTGGGTGTGAGTTATACCGTTCTCGTCGGTATAGGTGATTTCCTTTTCGGTGTACTCGATCTTACCGCTCTTATCTATCTCTGTGGGGGATACGCGGTAAACCAGCGGACCTACCCAGCAGAACAGGAAGAGAGATACGACCATAATAAGACCGACAATACTGAGCTTGGAGCGGAAGAATCGTCTGATGACCATCTGCATAGGTGACATCAGCTTCAGCGTCTGCTCGTGAGTTACGGCCTCCTCGACATCGGCAGAGACCTCAACGGCCTCCTCTGTCATAACGTTTTTCTTTTCGTTTTCCATACCGCACCTCCTTAACCAAGCTTGACTCTCGGGTCAACCACAGCGTACATAAGGTCGGCGAGAAGAACGCCGATTACGCTTAGCAGAGCGAGGAACATATTGTATCCCATTATGAAGGGAATATCTGCAACCAGCATTGCGTCGAAGGCCACGTTACCGATACCGGGAAGACCGAATACCTGCTCGGTGATGATCGCACCCGAGAACAGACCGGGCAGCAGACCTGCCAGCGAGGTTACAAGGGGTATCATAGTGTTTCTGAACGCGTGCTTGTAAATAACTACCTTCTCCTTAAGGCCCTTTGCTCTTGCGGTACGGATATAGTCGGAGTTAAGAACCTCCAGCATATTCGTACGCGTCATTCTCATTCGTCCTCCGATAGAGAGTATAACTACGGTGAGAATAGGAATGAATAGGTGCCACAGCTGATCCATCAGCAGGGCAAAGCCCGAAAGATCCTTCGATGCGTCGATAAGACCTGATGCGGGGAACCACTCGAGCTGGATGGCGAAGATGTTCTTCAGCAGCTGACCGAAGAAGAAGGAGGGAAGGGAAATACCGATCATTACGAGAACCGTAACGATGTAGTCGCGGATGGAATACTGATGCGTCGCGGCGGTAACGCCGAGAGGGATAGCAATCAGGAACTCAAATACGGTAGCAATTGCCGCAACCGCAAAGGATACGCCCATATGATCCTTGATAACGTCTATTACGGGGATGCTGTATTTGAAGCTGTTGCCGAAATCAAGCTTGATAAGCTTGCCGAGCCAGGAAATATAGCCCTCGAATATGTTGGTATCAAGACCGTACTGCTTAAGCATCGCATCGATAAGCTCCTGCGACGTCTCTGCACCCGTGGTCGTTATAGAAGACAGCTTCTGAGTAACGAAGTCAACGGGCATGCATCTGATAAGAACGTAGATTATCAGAGAAACGCCGAGAAGTATAAGTATGGACTGTGCAAGTCTTTTGATTATATACTTTAACATTTATTCTCCTCCAATCACTTCTTATATTTTTTGTAAATTCTGTTGTAGTCCTTAAGATCACTCTCGTCGATCTGATCCTCGGGAATGATATAGGGAACCTTCTTTGCAAACATAGCCTTACGCTTCTTCTCGGGAAGGGTGAAGAAGTATACTGCCCCGCAAACAAGCACCACGCCTGCCGCAACGCCTGCAACGATACCTCCGCTTCCGCCATCGGCACCGCTACCCGATACGTTCTCGTTGAACTTTATCTCCCAGAGTCTGTCGAGGGGAGAGGAGTAGGGGTTAATATCCTTCGGGAAGGAGTTCTCGTCAAGGACGTTTGCATTGTATGCATAAAGCTGCTCTCTCTGATAAACGGGAAGCTCGACTGCGAGATCAAGCACGTATCCCATCGCCTCTTCATAAAGGGCGGTACGTATATCCTGATCGTCGGTCTCACGTGCGTTGTCAATGATCTCACTCATCTTGTCAAGTATATCCTGCTCCATCCAGTAGCTGTCGTTTGCCAGGATGGCGTTGTAGCCCCAGGCCCTGACGCTGGATGCGTTGGAATTCTTGTGATAAACCTGATACATATCGGGGTCAACCGTTGTACCCCAGGCCGCCGCCCAGACTGCAAGCGAGCCGGTAGACAGCTTCGTAAGTGCCTGCGAGTCTGCAACGACCTCAACGTCCCAGCCGCATTCGTTAAGCAGCTTTGCTGCCGTCTGGAATACCTGATAGGTGGGATGGTCGGTAAGGTTAGATCCCGCGATGGTAAAGGTGACCTTCAGATCAGAGTCGGTATATCCCATCGTATGATTGTTCGCCAGCTTCATAAAGTCGTTAATGTTCTTCTTGGCGGTCTCCTCTGAGAACTGTATCGATGGGTAAATGTGACCGTTAGAGGTCTCGTTGTTTCCGTCCTGATCCTTGGGATATGCCCAGCTTACCGTGGACATAGGCCAGAAGATCTGCTCTGCCGTACCTGCCTCGTAATACTGAAGTGCAAGGCTGGTATCCATAGCCGCCATAATCGCACGGCGGAGATAAATGTTGGGGATATAGGATGCGTTAATGCCTATGTAACCGTAACCAAGCTGGCTTACGGATATTCTGTTAAAGCCCTTTGCCTCCATAGTTCCGAGGATCCTCATATTATCCTTGGTAAGCTGGGGAGTTACGTAATGCACCGTACCCGACTGAAGCATAGTAAGTGCGTCGGTTGCGGGAACTATCTGATAACGCACCTTGTCGATGTTTACGTGATAGTCGATCTCCGAGCCCTCGGGCAGGCTTGCCTCCAGGCTTTCCTCAAAGTAGGGATTGGATTTGAAGTAAACTACGTTGTTGCTGAAGAATTCAGTACCGCTGACATCATCAGCACCCTCGGTGTTGGTTGCCATATATGCACCCGCACCCATAGGAACGGTTACGTTTCTGTGGGACTGAATAACCTCGGTCATAAACTCAAAGCTTGCGTAGTCAACACCGAACTGATCGTTGGCAATATCAACCTCATAGCCCTCGGCGTAATAGTGCTGGGGAGCAACGGCGAAGGAGAAGTTCCATATAGCCTTCGGGTCGATACCGTTTATCTTGATCTGAAGCACGTCGTACTCGTCTTCGTTAAGGGGAGTGCCGTCGGGCTTGTGATCGTGTGCGATCTCGTAGGTGGTGTCGCCGATGGTAACGCTCTCAACGTCGGTGGTATGACCGAGAGATACGATACCGGAGATGTTGGGGTAAAGCAGCTTGCCGTCTGCCATATTCTCCTTAAGGATAACCTCCTTAGCCTGAGACATATAGAGTGTCTGAAGCTCGGTTGCGGTTGCCCAGGCGGTAAGAATAATGTGAAGCTCGCTGTTGATCTTGGAGTCGAAGACGTACTGAATAGCCTCCTCCTTTGTATCAATGCTGGAGGGATAGTCGCGTTCAACCTTTACGATCACACTCTTGTCCGCACCCTTCTTGCCGTCCTTGTCACCAAACTCAACGTTAACGTATCCCTCCATATACATAAAGGAGAGGATCTCGTCGTCTGCAAAGCCGTGGGACTTGTAGGGCTCCTCGGTGTAGGCCTCCTTGGCAGCCTCATAGTCGCTCTCAAGCTCCTTTTTGAACAGCTCGATGGTCTTGTCGTAGTCGCTGAGAAGCTGACTTACGGTGACGGAGGAGGGATCGTTGGAGATCGCCTCCTTGTAGCCCGAGCTGAGCGTCCAGTTGTTGATAGCATCACGCATCTTCGCCTCCGTGGTGTCAAAGTTGCCGGAGGGAAGCTTGAAGGTGTTGAATACGTTGATAAGCTCGATAATACGGTTGTTCGCCTTCGTTCTTGCCTGTGCGGTAAGCTGCTCGTCGGCGTTAGATCCACCCGACAGATTCTGCTGGATTCTGTACTGCGACAGTCCCTGAATATCGGTGGAGTACATAGTGGACGAGCCGGTGTAGACAGGATCAAGATATACGTACATATTGAAGAGTATGTCTTCAATTGTAAGAGGCTTGCCGTCGGAGAATTTAATTCCGTTCTTTATAACGAATGTATAGGTGGTAACGCCGGTCTTCTCCTCGGGATTCTCGCTCGTCTCGTTTATGTCGTAGTTTGATTCATAGTCAAGCACGACTACGGCGTAGTCCGGGCCAAAGGCGACCTCAGCGTCGCCCTTGGCATTCGTTGCGGACGTAAGCATACCGATCTGTGTCATAGAAACGATAGTGCCGTCGGATGCACTGGTTGAGAAGAAGGGATTGAAAAGTCCGTCCAGGGTGTCCGTCATAATAACGAAGGCCTGTTCTCCGCTACCTCCACAGCTTGAAAGCACAGACGTGATACCGAGCAATATACTGATGCAGAGTATCAGTGAAATTATTCTATTTTTCATTTTCTGCCCCTTTCTATGTGTATTAGTTTGAGCCCTTGACGATCGAGATCACGCCGTCGTCTATCTCGATGTCAAAGGAGTCATTCGCGGGGTTAGCCTTTTCTACCGATATTTCGGAGGATATTCCCGTTACCTCGCCGCTGCCCGAAACCATACCGATGGTATAGTCGTTGTTGCCCGCCAGGCTCTCGCAGTTGTCGCCGATAAGTATCTTACCGCTGATGCTGACGTTGTTGAATCTCGCGTCAGCGTCTACCTCACCTGCAAGGAGGCCAAAGCTTGCACCGGGTGCAACGCTCATAAGATTTATTGTATGTGTGACGTTCACAAGCTTCAGATTCTCGATATACGCCTTGCTACCGAGGGCGGAGAACAGACCGTTTGCAAGCCTGTTTCTCGAGCTGCTCTCGAACGCAATGCCCGAAAGAGTGTGACCGTTACCGAAGATCCTGCCGTTAAACTCGCCGTTAAGGAAGGCCGAGGGCCACTCAAGTCCCTCAAAATTGAGGTCGGAGTAGATCTCGTAGTATCCCTCAGAGCTTGCGTTCTTGATAAGATCGTCGGTGGAGTAGATTCTGAATCTCTCTCCCTCCTGCCAGGTGGTGTAAAGCCTTATGGTATCTTCAACGAGGGTTGCGGTTTCCGCATCCCACTCGCCGGTGATATATTTTGTGCCCGATTCGGTCGTAATGCCCTCAACCTTGGAGGTCATAGCCGCATCGTAATACACGCCTGCAAGAGTATAGCCGTCGCGGGCAGGGAAGTTATCCATATTAAGAGTAACGTCGCCCTCTGCCCACTCGGGGATGGTGAGGTTCATTGCCGATACCTGAGAGATAAGCTTCATCTCGCCGCCCTCATCCTCGGCATATATTTCGTAGGTGTAGTAGGGAACCCACGCCGCGTAGAGAGTAAGTGCACTCTCCTCGGAGGTATAGCTCTTGTTGGGATCAAGAACAAGTCTGTCCTTCTCGAAGTCCCACTTGCCGCCGTAGGTATAGCCTGCCTCGGGGTTGCTCGGGTCAATGAGATTTCTCTCCCTGTACCAGCCCGCGAAGAAGTATCCCGCTTTGGTAAGGCTTACGGTGTTGTTTGCACCGCGGTTAGGATCGTCGGGTGCAATTATCTTGATGCCATCGCTGCCCGCCTTTGAGGAATCGTAAAGGTCAACCACCGAGGAATTGCTTCCCTTGAAGGTACCGCCGTTAGAATCGAAGGTTACGCTTACGTCATAGCCCATATCGTCGTATTTTGAGAACAGGCTGTCGTCCGACTGAACCGCCCAGATAATACCGCCGACCACGAGGGCCGCTGCTACTGCAATAGCGATAATCACGGGAAGATTAAGCTTTTTGCCCTCGCTTCTCAGCTTTTCGACAAGCTTGTCGATCTCGGGGGCTCTGTTTATTGCCTTCTTGGGCGTGTCGGGAGCAGGAGTGGGCCTTGCCTCGTCAACGTATTTTCTGATCTCGGCAAGTCTTGCCGCCTCTGCCTCGGGATCGAGGGCCACAGGCTCCTCGCTCTCCTTGGATCTCTTAAGCAGCTCGGGATTCTGCTTGATAACTCTGATGAAGATTACAAGCACTACCACGAAGGCACATACCACAAGGGTAAATACCACACCGATGATAATGTTGATAACTACGTTGATATCAACCTTCTTCTCAACGTCGGGAGTCTGCTCCTCGCCCTTGTCACTCATAAGATACTCAAGGTCGGAGATACGCTGCTCGGCGTTGGTAAGCAGAGTAACAAGCTCGCCTGATACGAGTGCACGCTGCTCGTCGCTTAGGATTCTGTTGTACGCCGCTCTCGCCGCCTCTACCATAGACTTGTGTGCCAGGGTAATATCCTTGGTGTTGGTGGGAAGCTTGCTTATGGCCTCGATTGCCGCCAGGGTGATCTCGTCCGGAGCAGAGGCACCGTCCACGGTAAATGCAAAGTACTGATCCATAATGAAGGAATCGTAATGCTTACCGTTAGAGGGACGGACCATAGTGATCTTGTTTTCAACCTCGCCTATGTAGTCGATGAAGCTCGCTCCGTAGAAGAAGTTGCCGGGCAGAGAGGTAACGTTCCACATAAAGAAGGGAATAACGCCCTTACCCTCGTAAATGATGGGATTGTTGTAGTAGTCCTGGAAGTTGTACTCTCCAATAGCGGGAATATGCTCCATAGACTGATAATATGCGTCGTCGTATTCTTCCTCGAGGATAGGTGCCTCGTAGCTGGAGAAGGATACGAATACAAGCTTGTTACAGCCGAAGAATGCCTTGTGACCGATGGCTGCAACGGTGTAGGGAAGCACGACCTGGCGTACGTCCTGTCCTGCAAATGCCATTGCACTGATCCTTACGGTATCCTCTGCAACGACAGCAACGTCCTCGCCCATCCAGCAAATAAGCTCAAGTCCCTTGGGGACGACTCTGTATATCGAGCCGTCGATAACCTTAATGCTATTGCTGATATCGAAGGTGTAGATGGTCTTTGTATACTCCTGACCGAGGAAACTCTCTGTAACGGTGGAGAGGGGAGCAATATCGCAGTTTGCGAAGGGGTTGTCACCCATATCCTCAACAAGATTTCCAACGGTTATTTCGAGTGCCGCAGGCTCCTCCTTGTAGAAGGCGTGGGTACCGATATACTTGGCACCGCTGAGATCCACCTGGGAGATAAGCGTGCAGGCGAATGCATAATCGCCAAAGTAGGAGGCCTTCTCCTCACCTGTGATCTCACGAAGGCTATCGCAGTAGGAGAATGCACCCTCGCCGATAAGGATATCCTCTCTGCCAAAGAGGGCAGAGGCCATCTCTGCATTGTAGCAGAAGGCGTACTTGCCGATATTAGCTGCATTGCTGAGGTCTACCTCTGTGATGGCACACTCTGCAAATGCATAGTCGCCAACCGACTCGACCTTTCCAAGGTTGATCTCCTTGAGATTGTCACAGTACTGGAACGCAGCCTCGGAGATATGAGTAATTCCGTCGCCGAGACTCACGCTCTCAAGACTCTTACAGAGGGCAAAGGCATAGGTGCCGAGGCTCTCAAGCGAGTCAAGATTGATGCTTACGAGCGAGGGAGCGTAGTAACGGTAGGTGTACTCGCCCTTCTCGTTAATATCAATAGTGCTGTAATTAGAGTTGGTATATTCGTAGTGAACGTCGCCCGAGAATGCAGAGTCACCGATGCGGATAACGCCGCCAAGGTCGATATTCTTCAGCGAGGAGCAGTTGTAGAATGCCATATCGCCGATATATGCGTTGTCACCGATGCTGACCGTCTCAAGCTTAGAGGCACCGTAGAAGGCACGGTCCTTAAGCACAACGTTGTCACCGATGGTAAGCGAGGTGATAGAGCCGTCAAGCACTACGTAGTAGATAGCGAACTCGGTTCTGACCTGCTCGCCCGTAGCCGCATTGTATACGTTACGGAACACTCTGTAGGAGTCGGCGTGATACTTGTCGTTGTAGAAGGCCTCCTCGCCTACGGTAACGTTGTCACCGATAACCACAGTCTTAAGGCTGATACAGTTGTAGAAGGCACCTCTGGGTACGGTAAGACCGTCACCGATGGTGATAGAGGAGATCTTGCTTCTTGAGAAGGCGTAATCGCCAATGGTAACGTCGCCCTTGAATTCAAAGCTGTCAAGCGAGGTGTTCTCAAAGGCGTACTGACCGATATTAGTAAGATCGCCAAGCTCAACTATGCGAAGTGCCTCGCACTCGGAGAAGCCGAAGTCACTTACGTTGGTAACCGAGGGGATGCGTACGGTATGAAGATACTTGTTGCCCGAGAAGGCACCGAGTCCTACCGAAACGATATCAGCATCGTCAAGGGTGAATTCGGTAACGGTAGGAGCAACGAGAAGTATCTCATTGCCGTCTGCGTTGGTAAGATACTTACCGCCGTCGCAGGACTTGAAGGTAGTATTAGCCGCATCAACGTCGTAATAGTCTATCGCGGTGTTTCTGAAGGCGTATTCGCTGACAACGGCCACGTCCTTGCCGAATCTGACCGAGCTGAGCGAGTTACACTCATTGAATGCACCGGTAGGAATAACGGGCGTGTTGATGTCGATGCTCTCAAGAGATACGCAGTAGCTGAAGGCGTACTGGCCGAGCTTGATCTTCTCGGCTGCGATCTCAACGCTCTTAAGTGCACTTACCGCCTTTCCGGTCTCGGGGTTGATATATGCCTTGAATGCATATGCACCGATGGACTGAAGTGTAGCGGGAAGTCTTACGCTGGCAATCTTTGCATTATCCGCGAAGGCATAGTCTGCAATAGCAACCACGCTGTCAAGATTAAGGGCTCCCGTAATAGCACAGCTCTGGAATGCACTCTGGTTAATAAACTTAACGTTTTCAATGCCGTTTACCCTCTTAAGACTGGTACAGCCGTAGAATGCACCGTAGTCTATCGTCTCAAGGGTAGAGGGCAGGGTGATCTCCTCAAGGGCAATCATATTTGCGAATGCATAGGGGCCGATTCTGGTAACGCCCTCGGGAATGGTTACTCGTCTGATGGTGCTGTCACCGACGAACCACATCTTCATCGACTCGGGTGCCTCGTCAGAGATCTCGTCGTTGGGCCCCTTGTCAATGTAGTCGAAGTTGGAGAAGGCGAACTGACCGATCTCGGTAATCGCCAGCGAATCGGGGAAGGTAACGTGATTTGATGAGTCACCTGCACCGTAGTAGTGTGAGAGTGAGGGACCGGAGGTAACGAAGGGCTCCTTGACGTTTATGGAAACGTTCGCAGAGTAGAGGGTGCTCTTGCCGTCCATAATTACCTTTGCGGTAATAGAGGCGTTACCCTCGCTTACTGCGGTTACCCGTCCGTATTGGTCAACCGTCACGATGTCCTCGTTACCCGAGGAGAATTCAATGGACGTAGCGTCGGGGAAGTATGCGTGAAGCTCGTATCTCAGAGTTACAGACTCGGAGGGGAACATAGAGAGGGCGTAGTATGAGCTGGACTCAAACTTCATCTCGCTCGCTGTGCTTCCGATGTCTCTCTCTGTGCTGTCAAGCATATAGAAGGCCTTGTTTACGTAGTAGCCGGTAAGGATAAAGCTGTCCGCAACAGGCTTTGAATACTCCTTATAGCCCTCGTCGCCTTCCTTAAGGACGGTGACTCTTATTGTTGCGGTCTTACCGTCGGGGGTTCTTGCAGTAACCGTCGCACCGCCGCTGTGAACTGCAACGATCTTGTTGTTAACAATGTTGATGGCATCGCTGTTGTAGGTGTTGGTGTAGGTGATAAGCTCGCCCCACTCGGTAGCAGGATATACTACGGGTGCAAGGCTGTAGACCTCGTTGGGGCTTAAGGTGATGTGCAGATCCCTTGTAATGCTGCCGTCGGTGTTGGTGAAGCCAAAGGCCTCAAACTTGTCGGGCAGAGCAATTTCGTAGGTTGCAGAGTTCATCGCATAGTCGTAGCACGCGATGGTGAATGTGTTCTTGTTGTACAAGTCGGAGGCCAAGCG
>JAZQDF010000260.1:0-13037 GCA_045546635.1 Eubacteriales bacterium | reverse complement strand
TCATTCTTAAGAATCTCCTTGAGAGAGGAGACATGGAAGGATATCCATGAGCAATCGTCAAGAAGACCGTATTTTGTAACGGTGTCTACAAGCGTCTTCGCCTGCTCTGTGGTTATGCTATCCTTTATTTCAATGTAGGGGTGAAGCTCCAGCTCCTTACAGAGTGCAATAAACTCTGCAAATGTAGGAATCTTCTCTCCTCTGTACGCACTGAAATCATTTACGGTATCATTGTCGTCATAAGAGAAGTCGTACTGTAAAAGCTGCTCGTATGTAAAGGAGCTGAGTGCTCCGCTACCGTTGGAGGTACGGTCGATAGTATCATCGTGAAGGAGAACGGGAATGCCGTCCTTAGTAAACTGAACGTCACATTCTACGTACTTGAAGCCCTGTTCCTTCGACTCTCTGTATGCAGAGAGCGTGTTCTCGGGGGCCTTGTACCAGCCGCGATGATTAATGCCGATCACGTTCTCATTAAGAGTGATAAGCTCATCGACAACGCCTTCTACTTCACCTATGATCTGCTGTACGTTGGCTGCGTTAATGATTCCCTTATTCTGATTGGTTGCCATAATAGCGACGTAGTGTGTAGCATTGTGGAGGCGTCCGACAATACCGCCGATGTTAACGCTTGTTCCGGTAACACTTCCGTTGTTCACACAGCCGGTAACCTCGCCGTGAGTTTTACCAACTATACCGCCAAGGTCGCCGGGAGCACTTACAGAGCCGTTATTGACGCAATCGGTGATCGTACCGTACGTGTCACCTACGATACCGCCACAGCCCCATCCGGAGCTTAGGTTACCGTTATTTACGCAATCCATAACCAAAACCGTTGCTGCCGCTTCTGACAATCCCAGAATACCGCCGTTACCTGTAGAGGATGCTGTAATATCGCCAAAGTTTATACAATCGGAAATTACGACCGATCCTTCTTTGATATATCCGACGATGCCGCCGAGTGCCCAGGTTCCTTTTACGTAGCCGTAATTTACGCAATTATTGATAGGCTTGATTGCCTCGCCGACGATACCGCCCGCCTTGCCTCTCGCATTAATAGTTCCGTAATTGTAGCAATCGGTTATTGAGCCTGTATTCTTGGTAGAGCCTGCAATACCGCCTACAACATCGTTGCCTAAGCTTGTAATATTACCGTAGTTTACACAGGAGATAATATTATGTCCGCCCGAGCCGGCGATACCACCGATAATCCAGCTGGTACCTGTAACGTCACCGTAGTTTACGCAATTTATTACCGTAGACGCCTGGTTCTCTGCATTTCCTACGATACCGCCCAGGGTATTCTCTCCCCTTACAGTAACGTAGCTGGTAAGATTCTCAAGGCTACCGCCGTTTGCAACGTATCCCACGATACCGCCGACGGTACCAGCACCGTTTATATTACCGTAAACCGAAAGATCCTTCACCCAGCCTGCCTCAACGGTGCCGAAGAGCGAGCCGGAGTTATTAAGGCCTCTTATGGTACAGTGGTTACCGTCGAGGAAGCCGAAGAAGCCCTTTCTGTCATTCCAGCCGGGATAAGAGCCGATACAGAGATCGTGACCGCCGAGGTCAATGCTCTGAGTAAGCTTGAAATACTTACCCGAGAAGTTAGGTGTCTTTGCTGCTGCAGAGTTTACAACATCACGAAGATATGCAAGGTCTGCTCCGCTCTCTATAAGGAAGGGATCCTGCTCGGTACCCGAGCCCTTGAGCGAGCTGCTTACCGACGTGCCGTCCCAAACCGCGACGGTAGAATAATAAACCGTTCTGTCAAGAGATGCGTGACGGGAGTCGATAATGATCTTATCATATTCTGCAACGTAGCCGTCTACCGCGGGAGCGATAATTTCACACATATAGTCAGAGCCAACCCTGGTATAAGTTACGCTAAGAGTCTCGCCCGCGTGGGTGAGGTTTGTTGTCGTAGCGTAAATGCCCACCTCAACGGAGGATGACAGGCTGTCGCCCGCCCAGAGCTTGATTATCAGCTGGCCGCCGTTGGCCTCGATGCTTACCTTAGTGATTCCGCTTAGGTTGACCTCGTCAGCCTTTGCCATCTGAGCAAGCATTGTCACGCCGAGAACGGTGCCCTCGTTTGCAGAGGAGTAAACTCCCTCGTATACGTTCCAGCCCAAATCAAGTCTGATGTCACCGTAGCGGCCCATAATCAGATCGTGAAGAGTGAGATAATCTGCCGTAAGGCTGTAATCGTCTGCATCGGTAGTCCAGAATCTGTCTCCGCCGAAGAAGTAAGAGCCGACGAAGTAGTTACCGTTGTTATAGTATTTTTCAAGAAGCTGCTGAAGCTCCTTAGCAACAGGATCCTCGGTTGCAGATGCAATTCTCTTATAACCGCACTCGCAGGAGTATTCCATAAATCCGTCAGAGTTAAGAACGCCACCGTCGAATACGTGAGGCTGCTCGTTGATTACGTAACCGCAATCGCATACCTTATGGTGATTCTTCTCGTCATACGCATCCTTGAAGTCGTGAGAGGGAGCGTTGAAGCAATCGGTAAGGTCAAGAACGAACTGGTTCTGCTCCTTATAATACTTGCCCGTGTCGGTGGATATCCACTCAACCTCCATCTTCGAGCCATCCTCGGAGAAGTAAAGCATACATACCATTCCGACTCCGCCCTTCTGAGGATCCATCCACTGTGCGTCAATTACCATCTGGTTTACGACGTTACCGTGAACGCCCTCGGTCTGAAGGAGTATAACGTCCTCAAAGGGAGTATGTCCGCTCATAACGAGGAAGATGTTGGGATGAAGTGAAACGAACTTTTCCCAGATCTGCTGACCGTTATTATAGCCTCTTCCGATATTATCTCCCACGCTTGTATCGACGTCATTCGGAGCGGCCATACCACCGCTTGAGGGAGTGTTATCATAATTAAGGTGACCGCCGTCGAAGCCCTGATAGCCGTGAGTCGTTACGATTACTCTGTGATCAGGATGAGCAAGAACGATCTCATTGGCCCAGGCGAGCATTTCATCACCTGCACCAAAGTCCAACGTCAGGAACAGATAATCGGTTGAGCCAACCGTAAACAGCTTGTAGGAGTTTCTGATATCTCCCTCGGCAATAAAGCCGTCGAACTGGCTCATATAGGTTTCATTCGCAAAATACTTAAGGAAATACTTAGACTCGTCGTGGTTACCGCGAATGAGAGAATAAGGAATTACTCCGTCAAGCTTGGATATATACTGCTGAGCCTTTATCCACTCCTGCTCTTTATTGGCGGTATTCCAGTCCTCCGTTATATCACCGAGACCGAATACGTGAGCTATCTTCTTTGAATCCTTATTTGCAATGATCCAATCGTAGATGCCGTCCATTTTCTCGGAGGTGTATTTAGACATCCACTGTGTATCACCTACTACAGCGAAGGAATATGCGTAGTCAAGATAAGGCTCGTGGCTGTCAAGCCATTCCTTGGGAATGGTATATCCGTTGCCCGAGAGGTCCTCAATATCCTTGCCGCCGCTATTTTCGTTAAGAAGATAGCTGAGAAGAAGGTCGTCTGCATAAAGGTTGGTGCCGTGGATAGAGGAATATGCAATTTCAGAGGCACTTCTTACGTCGGAGTAGGCAGAAACAGATCTGATCTGTCCTCTGAAGAACATAGCATTGTTGCTTCTGTTATCGCCGCCGACAACGAACTGATACCTGGTGATATCGGGAGCGATGTCAATATCCATCTCTACCGTCTGCTTAAGCTCGCCGTTAAGATAGAGATGCACGTCGCGGTTCTCGTAGTCAACAACGAGGGCGATATGTACGAAATCGTTGGATCTTGCGTCCACCCGATCAAATCTATAATCCTTAACGTTACCTGCCGCATCAGAGAAATAGAATCTGGGCACGCCGTTCTCATAGATCTCAAAGAGCCAGTCCTGTCTTATGCCAATATAGTTGCCGAATACTACGCCTGCTCTGCCCGAAACGCTGGGGCTGACCTGAATCTCAGCCTCGAGAGTCAGAGGGGTTTTCGCAAGCTTGTCGGATATTCTGTAATGAGTAGACTGAAGGAAGGTAAGGCCGTTCGCAAACTGAGCGGGAATATTCTCGGTTGCCTGACGTCCGCAGTCAGCACAGGTAAAGGTTCTGATACCGATATTGTTGTCACCCGCGGGAAGCGTTTCAACGCCGCTATCAAAGGTGTGAGCCGTAACGTCTTTTCTATCACCGCAGGAGCACTCAAGCCAATGGTGCGTCTCATCGCTGGAGCTGATGCTATACTCGTGCTCGGTGTGGTCGGGATCAAGCTTATCTATCTTCTCGGTCTTCTCATATTTACAAGCCGAGCAGGTAAAGGTCTTGACGCCCTCGCTGTCTACGGTGGGCTGGGTAGTTATAACGCCGCCGTCATAGGTGTGAGCTACCCTTTTATCTGCCTCACCGCACTCGCACTCGTTCCAATGATAGCTATCATCGTAGTTGAGTGTGGTGTAGGAGTGGACGTGTCCCTGCTCCAGCTTGTCAATAGGCTCGGTTTTCTTACCGCGACAAACCGTACAGGTGAAGGTTCTCTCTCCCTCACTCTCGGTGGTGGGCTTTACAGTAACGACACCCTTGTTCCAGGAGTGCTCGATCACGTTTGCCTTCTTACCGCACTCGCATTCATACCAATGATTTATCTCATCGTATGAATAGCTGCTCGAAAATTCGTGCTTATGAAACAGATTGCAGGATGAGCATACTGCCATAGCAAGAATTAATACCAATACTAAAAGACTGTATTTCATAACAAGTCCTCCTATTATTTTTAAGCAAATGAAGGAAGCCTGACGGTGCGGGATAACCCCGACCGCCATTATTCGCCTGCGTTTGCCATTTTTATCTTTCGGATAAATGCGATAAATCTATCGCCAAGATACCTCTGACCTGCCGCGTCGAAATGCCAATCGTCGTGCTGGGTAAGGGGCATACAGTCAACGTACCCTACGTTAACAAGCTCGCCCGCCACATCTACCATAGCAGCACGCACCGTCTCCTGGAATTCGGGAGCGGGACTGTTATCGGTATTCCATTTAGGAAGGCCACAGACGAAGGGGATGTCCGAGCAATCGTATCCGACCGCATCGCCGAGCATCTCTCTTACGTCAAGAATAAGCGTTTTATACAGCTCCTTATATGCGGACGACATTTCGTAGGTAAACATCTCTGCCTCACCCTGCATCCACCATACTCCCCTGATAATCGGAGTATAGCCATCCTTAATAAGAAGCGAAAGTCCGTTCTTTACCGTCTTTACAAAGCGGTTATACATATTGCCGATAAGTCGGTTTGCCGAGAGATCGACTCTATGCCTTTTGATATACGTGGGAGGGGTAAAGGTGCCCTGCTCAAGAGATATCTCGTACTGGGTATCGGGATAGATATGAACAGCTCCCCAGGCACATTTAATAATAGCACTCATCCGCCCGTTGTCGTTTACTGCAGGGGCAATTCCTATCTCGGCACCCGAGTGCTCGGGCGAGACGCCCATACCAAGCCTTACCGGCTCAAATTTTTCATCCAGGGAGCTACCGTCCCATCTCTCCTGCGAGCCGTAGTACAAAACGTTGTTAAATCCGTCGGAATATCTTTTGTCAGATTTTAAAACCAAGTCTGCGGTGTCCATTCCAAATCCGACGGCGTTGGACTGGCCTATTATAAAATAAACGTCAATTATCTTGTTTTTCATAATCGCTTTCGGTTAGCCTTATGCAAGCGGGAGCGGTATGCCCCCGCCTGCACAATGTGATTTTATTCTGCGTAAACCAAGTAGGATTCGCCGCCGCCTACTACGTCGCCAACGTTCTTGCCACCCGAGGTGACAGTTCCGTAGCTGTAGCAGTCATTGGTTGCCTTGTTGATAAGTCCGAATGCACCGCCGACGTAATCGGTTCCGCTGATGCTGCCGTAGTTTACACAGTCGGAGCGAGTACCCTTGGCATCTTTAGAAGAGCCGCCGATACCGCCGACGTAGCCACTGCCGGAGCTTGATACGTTACCAAAGTTTACGCATCCGCTGATATTACCCTTGGCAAAGCCCGCAATACCGCCGATCTGATAGCTGGTAGCCTTAATAGTACCGTAGTTAACACAGTTGATAACCGAGGATACAGCACTGTTTTCAAGCCAACCGACTATTCCGGCAGCCTGCTGAATGCCGGTAACGTTTACGTAGTTAGTGACGTTCTCAACGGTGGCATTGGAAATATAGGACACAAGACCTGCAACACCCTTCAGCTCGGAGGTGGTTACCTGACCGTAAAGGCTCAGACTCTTGATATATCCGTCCTTAAGTATTCCGAAGAGAGACTGACTGCCGTTTATACCCTTGATAGCGTGATGATCGCCATCAAAGTAACCGTGAAAGGCCTTCTCTGCCGAATAGGAGCCGATAAGCAGCTCGTGGCCGCCAAGGTCAATGGATTTCGTCATTATGAAATAAACGCCCTTGAAGTTGGCTGTAGAGGCAGACGCACCGTTAACCACCTTTGCAATATATGCAAGGTCTGCACCGCTGCTGATAAGATAAGGATCCTCCTTGGTGCCTGAGCCATTAAGGCTCTCGCTTACGCTCTTGCCATCCCATACGTCGATCTCGGAATAGCGAACCGTCGCCTCGAGGCTACCGCTCTTAACGCTGAGAATAAGATATTCATACTCAGGTACAAGACCGGATATCTCGGTAAGCGTGAATCTGCACAGACCGTCAGAGCCTGCCGCAGCATATTTTACACCGAGCGAGCTGCCGTCACAGTTGATGAGAGTGGCGGTTGCATAGCGTCCTGCTGATGTCTCCACCGCTACGCTATCCCCTGCCCAGAGTCTGATAAGGAGAAGCGAGCCGTCCTGTTCAACGGTTGCCTTGGTAATATCCGAGGGTGCCGCATCCTTCGTAAGAGTCATAAGCATATAAACGCCCTTCAGAACATCGGCATTTGCAGAGGAGTAAACGCCGTTATAGACGCTCCAGCCCAGGTCAAGCCTGAGATTGCCCTGCTTACCCATCAGAAGATCGTAAAGCGTAACATAACCGTCGGTCAGGGTGTATCCGTCGTCATCGGCACCGAAGAATCTCGTGCCATCGAAGAAGGTCGTTGTCTTCACTCCGCCAATAAACGTACTGATATAATACCTTCCGCCATTGTAATATCCGCCAAGCAGAGTCTGCAGCTCAAGTGCAACAGGATCGTCGGACACCGAGGTGATCTTCTTATATCCGCAGGCACAGGTGTATTCCATCAGGCCGTCGGGATTGAGCACGCCGCCATCAAGGTCGTGTGCAGTCTCTTTATGAATGTATCCGCACTCGCACTTAAGGTAATGACAGCTATCGTTATAGAAGGTCGAGAAATTATGAGGCGTACCCGTCAGACAATCGGTAAAATCAATAGAGAACTGATTCTGCTCCTTATAATATTTACCGTTATCGGTACAGATCCATTCGACCTCCATCTCGGTTCCATCCTCGGAGAAGTAAAGCATACAAACCATACCTGTGCCATCCTTCTGAGGATCCATCCACTGAGCGTCGATAAGCATCTGAGTTACGGTGTTGCCGTGAATACCCTCCGACTGAAGAACGAATACGTCCTCAAGAGGAGTGTGGCCGCTCATAACAAGGAAGATGTTGGGATGAAGCGAAACGAGATTTTCCCAGATCTGCTGACCGTTGTTATACCCTCTGTTATTGTTACCAACGCTGGTATCAACGTCGGTATTAATAGTGATGTTACCGCTGCTGGGCACGTTGTCGGAACTAAGGTGTCCGCCATCGTAACCGTGATATGCGTGGGTGGTAATAATTACTCTGTGATCAGGGTGAGAGGCAACAACCTCGTTTGCCCAGGCGAGCATCTCGTCGCTGGCACCGTAATCAAGAGTCAGGAAGAGATAGTTTACAGAGCCGACGGTAAACTCTCTATAGGAGTTTCTGATATCGCCCTCAATCATAAATCCGTCGAACTGGCTCATATAATCATCGGTCGCGAAGTATTTCAGGAAATACTTTGACTCGTCGTGATTTCCGCGGACGAGAGAATAAGGAATAATGCCGTCAAGCTTTGAGATATACTCATAGGCTCTGATCCACTCATTCTCCTTATCTGCGGTGTTCCAGGCGTCGGTAATGTCACCGAGGCCGAAGACGTGGGCAATCTTCTTCGCATCCTTGTTAGCAAGGAGCCAATCGTAAAGTGCCTCCATCTTCTCGGGCTTATATCTTGAGAGCCACTGGGTATCGCCGACTACTGCGAAGGAATATGCGTAGTCAATCGAAGGCTCGTGACTGTCAAGCCATTCCTGCTGAATAATATATCCATTGCCCGAGAGATCATTAATATCCTTGCCGCCGCTGTTCTTATTAAGGAGGTAGGATAGGATAAGATCGTCTGCGTAAAGATTGGTTCCGTGCTCTGCCGAATGAGCGATCTCATCAGCGGTTCTGACGTCGGAATATGCAGAAACAGAGCGGATCTGTCCCTTGAAGTAATTACCGTTATTGCTTCTGTTATCACCGCCGAGAACAAACTGATATCTGGTGACGTCTGAGGCGAGGTCAAACTCGCATCTCAGCACCTCGGCGACCTCACCGTTAAGATAGAAGGATATCATTCCCTCCTCGAAGTCGAAGGTAAGTGCGATATGCACGAAATCACCTGTTCTGACGTCGACGTTGGTAAATCTCAGGTCTCTCACGTTACCGGCATTGTCCGAATAATAGAATCTCGGAACACCGTTCTCGTAAATTTCAAGCAGATAGTCCTGACGGATGCCGTAATAGTTGCCGAATATGGCACCTGCCCTGCCTGAGTGAGAGGGATCAACGCAGATCTCCGCCTCAATTGTCAGAGGTGCTGCGTGAAGCTTGTCAGACAGTCTGTAATGAGTGGACTGAAGGAAGGAAAGTCCGTTTTCTATGTTGCTGGGGATATTTTCGGTATACTTATGTCCGCACTCGGTACAGCTGAAGGTTCTGATGCCTGTATCATACTCACCCGCGGGGGTGGTTATCTCGCCCTCGTACCAGGTGTGCTCGGAGGTCTTGCCCTCCTCACCGCAGATGCAGACAAGCTTATGACGGTAGCCGTCAATCGCCTCTGCCGAAAACTCGTGCGTATGGCTCTCGGCAAGCCTTTCAACAGGCTCCACCTTCTTGTAAGAGCAAACCGTACATACGTACGCCATCTGTCCCTCCCTCTCGGTGGTGGGGAACAGAATTATTTTGCCCTCGCCGAAGGTATGCTCCTCATAGCCATCCTTTTCCTTACACTCGCACTGGTGCCAATGATGCGTCTCATCCGAGGAGAAACCGTCGGCAAAGCTGTGGGTATGCTCAGGAGTGCAGGCACATAGCAGTACAAGTATAAGGAATATTGCTAATGCTAATAATCTGTATTTCATTATAATTCCTCTTGCGGTTTATTTTTTGATCAGGCCCTCGCCGGTAACCTTATGAGTTGCATTCCAGGAGCCGTTAAGGAGATCACACCATCCGCTCTCAAACCAGCCGCGAGCGGTGAAGTCAATAGACTCGATTCCTGCTCTGACGCCGATGGATTCATAAGGAATAAATATTTCAATAGCGGAGGTATATCCGTCTGCCGTCTCGGTAACCTTGGAATACGAGAATGCATTTCCCTTAACCTTCTGACGGTTGTTAGCGAAGAACATAAACTGATCTGCCTCGCCGCTGTTTCCGTTAAAGTGGAACTCAATGTTCATAAAGGTGTACCAGTCTCCGTTATTTACTACGGTGACGTAGGGTGACTTGGTATGATTGATGGTAACGCCGAATACGACACCGCCATCCGTCAGAGTACCGATGATACTAACATTTGCACCGTTTCCGTTGGCAGAGATAACGTTAGACTTAACGCTTTCTGTATAAATGCTCTCGTCAAATACGCCGTCAAGGGTAAGTCCGTTAGCAAGGCTGATAGGCTTCGCCACGATGATACCGTCGGAATTTACGAATCCCGTATTACATACGTTATGATGAACGATGGCCAGCCAGCCGAAGTTGTTACCGTTGGCACAGAGCATAAGCTGATTTGTCTCGGGAACGTCCTCAACACAAAGCTCAATGGTGGTAACAAGCTTGCCGTCCACCTCCTCGGTCTTGGACGCACCGTAGGTAATGTTGTTGGAGTAGGTGGGCTCGCCCTCATAGAATACTACGGTATAGGATTCGCCGTTAAGCCTGAATTCAACGTTGTCGTTACGCCACCAGGTGCTGTCGCGTTCGCTCCATTCGCCGTGAACTACCTCAAATGCGATGTAGAAATTGCCGTTCTTTACCATACCTACGGTCTTTGCAGATATGACGCCGTTATCGGCGGTAATAACGTCACCCACGTATTCGCCCTCAGAGATAATGCAATCAAGCATTACCCCGTCGATGCTGAAGGGAGCAACGGTGACGGATACTCTCTTTTCCTTGCCTGCACATTCAATAAGAATTGATGTCTCACCTACTTTATTAGCTCTGATATAACCATCATCATCAATGGTCGCAACAGAGGGATCCTCGGATGTGAATTTTACAAGATAATCCACGTCAACCGATTTTCCGACCTCTAATTTATGCTCGCTCATAACCTCGGAGAAGCTGATGGTGATACTGTCATCCACGATAAGCTCAAGGCTGTTCTCGTCATCGCGATTTTCTGCGGGAACACCGTTTGCCGAATTGACACCCGCGTTAACTATCTTCAGAAGAGCCGCGGTGTCCGCTCCCTCCTTATACAGCTCCTCGCTGCAAAGCCTTGCAAGACTGTCGCAGACGAATCTTGAGGAGTAGGAGTAGGTTCCGTATTCGTTCTTTACGTATGCTATTGCAGTAAAGGAGGTATTGAGATCCTCGTAGGAAATCTCGGTAATCTTACAGCTGAAATAGATATCCGAGTACTGCTCGTCTATCTTCTCAAGCTTAACCTCTGCGGGAAGGTTCTTGTATTCCACGCCCTTTTCATCAAGCAGATTGATATAATCGCCGAAGATGGAATTTTCATCAAGAAGTGCTGTAGGAGCTACGATAAAGCCGTACTGATTACCGCTCTTACTGTTATAGCTTGAGAGATTTGCCGAAAATTCAAGTCCCATCTCACCGAGGAGAGGTCTGACATCCTTATCGATGCTTACTCTCTCGCCGAATGCGGTTTCATCATTTGCTTCAAATTCGCCGAGCATCTCAACGAACTGCTCGCCAAGATAAAGCTGTCCCTTCGCATCGAAGTGCCAGTCATCGTGCTGGTTAAGGGGCATACAGTCAACGTAGCCCACGTTTGCAAGCTCGCCTGCGACGGTTTTCATCGCCGTTCTTACCATTCCCTGATATACAGGCTCGGAGCTGTTGTTAGTATTCCATTTAGGAAGACCGCAGATAAAGGGAACGTTCGAGCAATCATAGCCGCTCTCACGGCTGAGAGTATTTCTAACGTCGTTAATAAGAGTCTTATAAAGCTCTCTGTATTTCGAAGCCATTTCAAGAGTAAACATCTCTGCCTCGCCCTGCATCCACCATACACCCTTGATAACCGGGGTATAACCGTCCTCGATAAGAAGGCGGAGTGCATCGACGAGAGTAGTCTCGAAGCGGCTGTACATATTTCCGATTAATTCATTTTTGGACAGGTCTACGTTATTGTTTTTAATATAAGAGGGAGATGTCCAGGTTCCCTGCTTTAAGGAAATGTCGTAATTTGCATCAGGATAAAGATGAGTTGCACCCCAGGCACACTTGATTATGGCGTTCATCTCTCCGTTGTCGGCAATAGCAGAGGCAATTCCGATCTCTGCACCCGATCTGTCAGAGGCAACACCCATTCCGAGAGTTACAGGCTTAAAGCCGTTACCCAGGTTCTGTCCGTTCCAACGCTCCTGAGAGCCGTAGTAAAGGACGTTTTCAAATCCCTTTACAAATCTGGGATCCGAATTTGCAATAGAGTTGTTGGTGTCCATTCCGTAGCCTACGGCGTTGGACTGACCTGCGATTAAGTATACGTTGATGATCTTCTCATCACCGGACACGGCGGGGGTATCGTCGTCGGGATCCTTGATATCAGATCCGTCACCGCCCTGATTAGTGTTTCCGCTATTCAGATCATCTCCGTTATCGGGCTTATCCGGTGTGAAGATATCACAGGATACAAGCGAAAGCACAAGCGTCAGTATAAGGAGTAAAGAAATAATTCTATTCTTCATATTTTTCACCTCATTTTTGATGAGTAGGGGGTTCTCGGAGGGGGATGTCCCCCTCCGATACTATTTTCAGAAATTAATCTGCGTATGTTAAATAGGATGCACCGCTACCTACAACCTCGCCAACATTGGTCTTGGTGCTATTTATTATCTTAGCAGTACCGTAGCTATAGCAGTCGGTTGTGGTCGCGGTGATCTGTCCGAATACACCGCCAACGTAGTCTGTTCCGCTTACGTTACCGTAGTTTACGCAATTGGAGCGAGAGCCCTTTGCGTCCTTTGTAGCACCGCCGACACCGCCGATGTAGCCGCTGCCCGAGCTTGATACGTCACCGAAGTTCGTGCAGTTCGTAATAGTACCCTTTGCGAAGCCTGCGATACCACCAATCTGATAGCTGGTTGCAACCACGTTACCGTAGTTTACACAGTTATTAGCAAAAGTGGTTGTATTGCTTTCAAGCCAACCAACAACACCCGCTACCTGCTGAATGCCGGTAACGTTTACGTAGTTAGTTACATTTTCAACAGTTGCACCGGACACATAGGATACTACGCCTGCAACACCCTTCTTCTCGGTAGTAGTTACGCTACCATAGGTGCTGAGGTTCTTGATGTATCCGCTCTTCAGCATTCCGAAGAGCGACTGAGTTCCGTTGATGCCCTTGATAGCACAGTTGTTACCGTCAAAGAATCCGTGGAATTCAGTGCCTGCAGTATATCCGCCGATCTTCAATTCCTTACCATTAAGATCAATGGACTTGGTCATCTTGAAGTACTGTCCCTTGAAGTTGGTAGTGCCCTTTGCCGCTTCATTAACAACCTTTGCAATGTAT
>JAZQDF010000259.1:0-7664 GCA_045546635.1 Eubacteriales bacterium | reverse complement strand
CTTTCCTTTTTACTCATATCTGCTCTCCTGAAAAGAGGGTATTTTTCTTTATTTTACCATTTAATTATTATAAATACAATAGCTTTTTTATGTTTTATAAAATATTTTAGGCAGGGCTTTATTGACAATAGACAAAAAATGTAAGAAAATTTTTACCATCCCACCGCCCGAAATTTTTCCCTTTCAATTGCAAAAGAGGTTATTTTATGATATAATATATTCTGTTGAGTTATTTAATTTTCACGACAAATTGAAAGGATGTGATTAAAACGTTCAGACAAGGATTTGATAACGAAAAATATCGCAAGCTCCAGTCCTCCAAGATCAAGGAGAGGATTTCGCTTTTCGGTGAGAGACTGTATCTCGAGTTTGGCGGCAAAATATTTGACGACTACCACGCCTCTCGCGTGCTCCCCGGCTTTGCTCCCGACAGTAAGATAAAGATGCTGGTAGAGCTTAAGGACGAGGCGGAGATCATAGTTTCCATAAATGCCGAGGATATTGAGAAGAATAAGGTTCGCGGAGATCTTGGTATAACCTACGACAACGACGTGCTGAGGCATATTGACGCCTTCCGTGGCTACGGTCTTTACGTCAGTGCGGTCGTTATGACAAGATATAAGTCAAGTCCCGCTGCCGATGCCTTTAAGCAGAAGCTTGAGAATCTCGGCCTTCGGGTGTATAAGCATTATGAGATAGCAGGCTATCCTCACAACATTCCCCTGATCGTATCCGAGGCGGGCTATGGCAGAAACGAGTATGTGGATGCCACACGCTCTATCGTGGTGGTGACCGCCCCCGGCCCGGGCTCGGGTAAGATGGCTACCTGCCTGTCGCAGATCTATCACGAGAGTAAGATGGGACGCAAGTCGGGCTATGCCAAGTTTGAGACCTTCCCCGTATGGAATCTGCCGCTTTCCCACCCGGTCAATCTTGCGTATGAAGCGGCTACCGCCGATCTTGCCGATGTCAATATGATAGATCCCTTCCATCTTGAGGCGTACGGTAAGCTGGCTGTTAACTATAACCGCGACGTAGAGGTCTTTCCCGTGCTCCGCTCAATGCTCAAGGGCATTCTCGGTGAGTGCCCCTATAAGTCACCTACCGATATGGGCGTAAATATGGCGGGCTTCTGCATTTATGACGATGCCGCCGTTTCGGATGCCGCAAGGCAGGAGATCATCCGCCGCTATTATAACGCTCTTTGTGAGCGAAGAAAGGGCAGCAGCAACGAGGGCGAGATCGAAAAGATAGAGCTTCTTTTACAGAAGACCTCCACCTCTGCCACGGCCGATAGAAAATGCGTTGGTGCGGCTCTTGATAAGGCACGGCAGACCGATGCTCCCGCCGTTGCCATTGAGCTTGATGACGGAAGAATAGTTACGGGTAAGACAAGCTCGCTGCTCGGTGCCTCAAGTGCGGCCTTGCTGAATGCTATCAAGGCGGTCGCAGGAATTCCCGATGCGATTGACGTTATCTCACCCGAGGTCATCGAGCCTATTCAGAAGCTTAAGACCGCCTATCTCGGCAACCATAATCCCAGGCTTCATACCGACGAGGTGCTTGTGGCTCTCTCGGTTTCCGCGGTAAACAATCCCTGTGCCAAGATGGCGTTTGAGGCTATTCCGAAGCTGAAATATGCCGAGGTGCATTCCACCGTTATTCTCTCGCAGATAGACGCGGCTACCTTCCGCAAGCTGGGTATGAACCTGTCTTGCGAGCCGCAATATCAGACAAAAAAGCTGTTCCATCATTAATTTGAAGGAAGGAAAGGACATTTTATGACATTCACTCCCAATCACCCCATACTGTTCGTTCTGGTCGGCATAATCATTGCCGCCGTTCTCGGACAGTCGGTCTACTTTCTCTTGAAATCCGTAAGACGTGCCAAGGCAACCAATATGGATATGAACAAAATCAAGAAGACCATTATCACCGCCGCTATTTTTACCATAGCACCCGCAGTATCCATAGTCGTTACCGTCGTTACTCTTGCAAAATCGCTTGGCATCGCACTGCCTTGGCTCAGACTCTCTGTAGTAGGCTCGCTGTCTTACGAGGCCATCGCCGCCGCAAACGCTGCCAGCGGTATGGGTACGACTCTTGCCAAGCTCGGCGAGGGGATGACGGCATCTGAATACGTTACCATCGCACTCGTTATGACTCTCTCTATTATGGTAGGCATCTGGCTCGTTCCCGTTATTGCGAAGAAATATCAGAACGGCCTCGTCTCCTTTGAAAACAAGGATAAGAAGTGGAGCGATATTCTTCAGAACTCCCTCTTTATTGGTATGATTTCCGCATTCGTGGGCTTCGTATTCTGTGACGTAAGCCGTCTTTGGAGCGAGAAGGCGAGACTTGTAGAGATCACCGATAAAATGACCGATACTACCACCGTTATTGAGTATAGCTCAACCTCGGGACTTGTTCCCGTTGTCGTAATGACCACAAGTGCAATCTGTATGTGCCTCTGCGGTCTGCTTATCAACAAGCTTAAGTGGAAGTGGGTAAACGATTATGCACTTCCCATCTGTATGATAATAGGTATGGCGGTTGCTATTCCCGTCACCGCCTGGCTCGGTTAAGGAAGGGAGGATATTTTATGAAAAACAATAAAAATCTTACATATATGGATACCGTTCATCGCGACGGTACGATATGGAATCTCGCTATGATGGTTCTCCTTCTGATGTTCCCGATTGCGGTCTGGATCATTTTCGGCGAGGGCCCCGATTGGCAGGGACTGGGACTCGGTCTGATTGCCACAGGTCCTATGTACTGGGCTGTTGGCGTTGTTGAGGTTATCACCTTTATTCCTATGCTCGGTGCGGGTGGCTCCTATCTCTCCTTCGTTACCGGTAATATTTCTAACCTTAAGCTTCCTTGTGCTATCAACGCACTTGAGAATGCCAAGGCCGATCCTAAGAGCGAGGAGGGTGAGGTGATTTCCACCATCGCGATTGCGGTTTCCTCTATCGTGACTACCCTTATCGTTGCACTCGGCGTGCTTCTTATTGCCGTAACTCCTATCAGCAATCTGCTCGAGAACGAGGCACTTACCCCCGCCTTTGATCAGATGCTTCCCGCACTCTTCGGTGCTCTCGGCGTTGCTCTGATCTCCAAGAATTGGAAGATAGCTATCGCTCCCATCATCCTTATGCTTGCACTCTTCGTATTCGTACCCGCACTCGATTCGGGTATGGTTGGAATTATGGTTCCCGTCGGCGTTATCTTCACCATCGCATTCTCAAGACTTCTTTATAAGAAGGGAATGATTTAATTATGTGGTTTATTCCTGTTTTAGCATTACTTGTAATTTTTCTCGCGGTGATCTTCATCCGTGCAATTCTCTTCGCTCCGAAGAAGGAGGAGACAGCCTCGGTTGATGCGATAGCCGTCGACGGTGATAAGGCGGCAGCCGACCTTGCCGCAATGATCAGATGCAAGACTGTCTCGCACCGCGATCCCACTCTTGACGACGAGAGTGAATTTCATAAATTCGAGCAGCTTCTGCCCAGCCTTTTCCCTCGCATTTTTGAAAAATGTGAATACGAGAAGGTTGGTGAACGCGGTATTCTTATCAGATGGCCTGGCGAGAGGGCGGATGCCCCCAGCGTCTATATGTCCCACTACGACGTTGTCAGCGTAGAGGAGGCCGATTGGGATAAGCCTGCCTTTGAGGGTATTATTGAGGATGGCGTCCTTTGGGGACGCGGAGCTCTTGATACCAAGGGTACGCTTAACGCCATTCTTCAGGCGGCAGAAACGCTTATCTCCCGCGGCTTCGTGCCGAAGCAGGACGTCTACTTTGCCTTCGGTGGCAACGAGGAGGTAAACGGCGGCGGTGCCAAGGGCATCGTTGATCTCTTTGCGGGGCGTGGTATTACCCCCGGTCTCGTTCTTGACGAGGGCGGTGCCGTCTGCAACAATGTATTCCCCGGCGTCAAGAAGCCTATTGCCCTTATCGGTACGGGCGAGAAGGGACAGCTTAATATTAAGTATACCGTAAAGGGTGGTGGCGGTCACTCCTCCTCTCCCAAGGCAAACGGCCCCGTTATCCGACTTGCTAAGGCAGCTCTTAGGGTAGAGAAGGCGACGTTCAAGTACACTCTGACTCACCCGACGAAGCAGCTCTTTAATATCGCGGGCAGATATTCCAGCTTCCTTTACCGTCTTATTTTTGCAAATCAGTGGTGCTTTGGCCCCGTCCTTGCTCTGTATTCAAAGCTTGCGGGTGGCGAGTTCAACGCCATCGTACGCACCACCACAGCCTTCACTCAGATGACGGGCTCTAAGGGTGAGAACGTTATTCCCGCCGTTGCTACTATGGTTTCAAACCACCGTATCATTCCAGGGGAGAATGTAGAATCTGTGGTAGCTCGCGTGACCAAGGCCGTAAATGACGGTAAGGTACAGGTCAGCGTTATCAACGGCATCAACCCCTCGGTTATCTCCATTACAGATTGCGAGGCGTACGAGCGTGTTCGCGATACGGTTTCCGAGACCTGGAAGGATGCTATCGTATCTCCCTACCTTATGGTAGCAGGCTCGGATTCCCGCCATTGGGGAGCCATCTCCGATAGAGTATACCGCTTCTCCGCAATGGCTCTCTCCAAGGAGGAGCGTGGAATGATCCACGGCAATAACGAGCGTATCCCCCTTGAAACCGTTAACAAAACCGTAGAGTTTTATATCAGAATAATGCAAAAGAGCTAACATATAAAAATGAAGAAATTATTATTGCTGTCACTAACTGTCGCGTTAGCGATTTCTTTGTCAATGTGCTTGATGATTTTCGCCTCTGCCGAAGACGTTATGCGAGGCGGTACGTGGGGAGCTCTTACCTGGGAGTTAAATGAGACTACAGGCGAGCTTATTATTTCGGGCAAAGGCGATATGGAGCCTCTTGACGATTCTTCTGCGTGGCTCGCTTATAGAAATAAAATTCAAACGGCAATCATTGAAGACGGTGTGACGAGTATAGGCCACTGTGCATTCATTGATTGTTATAATCTGTCAAGCATCAGCCTTCCTGACGGTATTTGCAGTATTGGAGATCTTTCGTTCAGAAACTGTGATAAGCTAACGGAGATTACTATCCCTGATAGCTGTACGTTCGTTTCCGACGAAGCCTTTTGGGAATGTGACTATATTGCAAAAGCTACTATCCCTTGTAATGCTATTGCCGCACTTTCGCAGAGCGGCTTACGGTATCTTACTATAACGAATGGCACCGAAATACCGAACGGGGCATTTCAGGATAAGAGTGGTCTTGTAAGCATCAGCCTTCCTGACAGTGTCACGTCAATAGGAAATTATGCCTTTTATAATTGCTTAAAGCTTGAGAGCATTATTCTTCCCGATAGCCTGATCAGCATTGGAAACAATGCCTTTCATAATTGTCAAAAGCTTGAGAGCATAAATATCCCCGATAGCGTCACCTTTATAGGCGAATGGTGCTTTAGCGGTTGCGAAAAGCTTTCCTCAATCTCACTTCCCGAATCCTTGACAAGCATTGGCGACTATATGTTCAACTTTTGCAAAAGTCTGAAGTCCGTATCTATTCCCGAAAATGTAACGAGTATAGGAAGCAATGCGTTTTACACCTGTGACAGTCTTTCCGAAATTATTATTCCCGACAAGGTAACCAGTATTTCAAACTTTGCGTTTGCGGATTGCTCCGGATTAAAGAAGATTGTTATTCCCGATGGGATAGAGACTCTTTCGGGATATGCTTTTGATACTACGTTTAATATTGAAGAGGCAGTAATGCCTATCGCTACTATTTCTTATATTCCAAAGGGCAAGCTGAAAACCGTCGTATTCACCTCAGGAACGAGTATACCCGAAGAAGCTTTTTCGGGATGTGCGGCGTTGGAGCGGGTGTTCTTCTGCGGAACGGATAGCGAGTGGAATAGTGTGAAGAAAAATGATAAATGGATGAGCGGACACCGTAACGTGGAATTTTCATTTCACGATTGTTCTTGGGAGTCTACCGACGAGACTCACTTGGGCTTTTGCTCAAGGTGCGATGCTGTAATAGAAAGCCCGCATTTGTGGGACAACGGTAAAATTACCAAGCAGCCTACTCATCTTGAAACGGGAATAAAGGTCTACTCCTGCATCGTTTGTGAAAAAAGCAAGGATACAGCTCTTGAAAAGAGCGAAGAGCATCACTATGTGAATTGGATAGACCTTGACGAGACACAGCATAAAAAGATTTGCGAGTGTGAGCAGGTCTTTTATGAAGATCACGTTTACGGATCCTGGACGGTTATTACGCCACCAACCGAGGAAAGCGAGGGGCAGAGACAAAGGATTTGTGCTTGCGGAAGAACGGTAACCGAGTCTATTCCGGTTTTGAAGCATATATATATTCCCAACATTATTAAACCGACCTGTGAAGAAAAGGGATACACCCTGCATACCTGCAAAAATTGCGGCGAAGGCTACAAGGATTCTTATGTGGATGCAGTCGGACATATCTATGATAATATCCTTGATTCAAGCTGTAATGTGTGTGGCAAAGCACGAACCTCAATCATTGTTCTGTACGTAGGAATTGTTTTGGGCTTGATCGCCCTGATTGTCGGAGCAACGCTGTCTGTTGTTTTTGTTATAAGAAGAAGCAATAATAAAAGCCCCCTTTCAAAAAGGGAGCCTTCACAGGATGAATAGCGTTTTAAAAAAATACTGAGTTTAATTATTTCAAAGCCTCTCTTTTAAGGGAGGCTTTTTATTTTGTCAGTTCATAAAAGGCAACCGCCCCGGCTGCCGCCACGTTGAGCGAATCTACGCCGTGCTTCATAGGAATTTTTACTGTATAATCGCAGCCTTCGATCGTCTCCTTTGACAGTCCGTTGCCCTCGGTACCGAGAATGATCGCCAGCCTTTCCTCGCTCTTGAGGGTAGGATCGTCAATACTCACCGAGTTGTCTGTCAGAGCCATTGCCACCGTCTTAAAGCCAAGGCTGTGCAGCTGCTCCATTCCGACCTTAGGCCAATCCTCAGGCCTCTCGCCGATTTTCGTCCAGGGCACGAGGAACACCGTTCCCATACTTACTCTGACGGCTCTTCTGCATAGCGGATCGCAGCAGGTGGGCGTCACCAGCACCGCGTCTATTCCAAGTGCCGCTGCCGAGCGGAACAGGGCACCGATATTGGTGGAGTCTGCTACCTCCTCAAGCACCGCCACACGCCTCGCATTTTTTAAAAGTTCTCGGACAGAGGGCAGGGCGGGGCGTCGCATAGCACATAATGCACCTCTCGTCAGCTCAAAGCCGGTCATCTTAGTCAGCAGCTCGCGGTCTGCGGTATATATTGGAATATCGCCGCATTTTTCTATTATCCCCGCTACCGCTCCGTTAATAAGCCGCTCCTCTGTCAGCAGGGAAATCGGCTCACACCCGCCCTGCATAGCCACCTCAATTACGGTAGGACTCTCGGCAATAAATATCCCCTTCTCGGGCTCCAGCCTGTTTCTCAGCTGTGCTCCCGTCAGCCTGACGTAAACGTCAAGTGCGGGGTCGGAAAAGTCGGTTATATGTATTATGTTAGCCATAAAATCTCCTTTGTTAAAAATCGGCAGGCGTGGCCTGCCGATTTTGTTGGCCTACCCGATAGGATTCGAACCTACGACCTCAAGAGTCGGAGTCTTGCGCGCT
>JAZQDF010000258.1:0-7927 GCA_045546635.1 Eubacteriales bacterium | reverse complement strand
ATAGAGTCGGTAAGCTCAATGCCGTACTTCGCAAAATCAGAGCCAACCACAGACATAGAATAAGGAATGACGTACATTGTTCTTCCCTTATACGATCCTCTGTAAAGCTTGGATAGTTTAGCATAACACTCCTTGGGATCCATCCAATTGTTAATATTACCGGCGTCCTCCTTTTTAGATGTGCAGATGAAGGTTCTGTCCTCAACGCGTGCAACATCGTTTATCGCCGTTCTGTGAAGATAGCATCCGGGAAGAAGCTCCTGATTAAGCTTGATCATCTCACCTGTACGGCAGGCCTCCTGACGAAGTGCGTCAGCCTGGCTCTCACTACCGTCAATAAGAACGATATTATCAGGCTGAACAAGATCAACCATCTCGGAAATCCAGCCGTCAACAAATCTGTTACCCGTAACCTTAGCGTTCATAATAATCTCCTTAACTTATTATATTGTTTATTAATTTACTTTGTATACTTGTTTTTCACTCATAACATACTAAGCAAAAAACCAACAAAATGTGAAAAACCGAATCCTTCCACATATACATTATATCACCGCATATTCAATATTTCAAGCGATATATTGATTTTTTTTATCAAAATTTAAAATTTGTTAAAAATTTGTCTATTTAGACATTTTTTATAAGAACAAAAGACCTACGGTTTGTTGTAGCTTGTCGATTTATGTCGGTTCGACCTGGCTTTTTGGTAAATTTTACCATTTTTATAATAATATTAAGCCTTCTTTTTCTGTAATATTTACTCCTTGATTTTCTATGTATTTTGTGCTAAAATGATGTTGTTCGTGAAAATTACCAATATTTTCCACTAAATCATCAAAATAAGGAGAAAACCAATGAAAAACAATGCGAAAATTCTGATTTGCGACGATAATATTGAGGAAAGAAAAAGAATTAGCGACTTTCTTATTAAGTCCGGATTTGTCAAGGTGGACGATGCATCAAACGGTGAGGCTGCACTCGATAAGATAATTAACGGCGGATACGATGTCGTCATCGTCGACCTTTGGTTATCTGTGATAGACGGAATCGGACTTATGCGTGCCACAAGCACGAGCCATATCAAAACGAAGCCTTCCTTTATATTATTATCTCCTATAAATAAGCAAAGCGTGCTTATTGAGGCCTCCGAGGCTGGGGCGGATATCTGCCTGATCAAGCCCTTTGACCTTTCCTCCCTGGTTTCGCACATAGATTCTGTTCTCCGTATGCGATCAAGAAGCGGTGTGCAAAGCTTCTCCCCTGCCTCCGACCTTGAGGCACAGGTAACAAAGATAATTCATCAGATAGGTGTACCTGCACATATCAAGGGCTATCAGTATCTTAGATCTGCGATACTTATGACTATTGAAGACAGCGATATTATAAACTCTGTAACCAAGGTGCTTTATCCCACCATAGCAAAGAAGTATCAGACAACAACCTCCCGCGTGGAGCGTGCGATAAGGCACGCCATTGAGGTTGCCTGGGACAGAGGTGACATAGATACACTTAATTCTTATTTCGGCTACACAATACAGAACAGCCGCGGCAAGCCTACGAACTCTGAGTTTATCGCAATGATTGCCGATAATCTTCGACTCAGACTGAAGTGCGGTGCGATCTGACAAAAAACTGTTTAAAAAAGAAAAAAGGACGAGCAAGCGTTCGTCCTTTTTAAATAAATCAAGCTTAATTGAAAAAGCGTCTTCCCTCCATCGCACGGTAAAGCGTGACCTCATCGGCATACTCAATATCACCGCCGACAGGAATGCCGTAGGCAAGTCGCGATACGGCGACCTCGTAGGGCTCAAGCACCCTGACAAGATAGCTTGCGGTAGTATCACCCTGGGGCGTGGGATTGGTGGCAATAATGATTTCGCTTACCTCGCCTGACTCTACCCTGGCGATAAGTTCGTTAATAGTCAGATCGTCGGGAGTAACGTTATCAATGGGCGAGAGAACGCCACCGAGCACGTGGTAAAGTCCACGGTAGCCGCGTACCTTCTCCATTACCATAACGTCCTTCGGGTTTTCGACCACGCAAATAACCGAATGGTCGCGAGAGTCGTTCCGACAGATATCGCATTCCTCGGGTGAGGATGAAAGACCGAAGCATACGGGACATCTGTGCACGTCGCGTTTAATACCGTTTATCGCATCGGCAAAGCCTGCGGCCTCATCCTCCGTAAGATTAAGCACGGCAAAGGCGTATCTTGCAGCCGTCTTTGCACCGACGCCCGGCAGACGTCTGAATTCCTCAATTAGCCTCTGAATAGGAGCAATATACTCAGCCATAGCTTAGAACATACCGGCAGGAAGACCAACCGAACCGGTAATCTTCTGCATCTCCTCGTTATACACGGTCTCTACCTTCTTAATTGCCTCGTTAACAGCGGCAACGATAAGATCCTCGAGAGTCTCCTTATCGTCAGGATCGATAACCTCGGGATCGATATTAACCGACAGTATCTCCTTCTTTCCGTTGATCTTGACGCGTACAGCACCGCCACCTGCGGCAACCTCGTATTCGAGGACCTCAAGCTCGGCCTGCTTTGCTGCCATATCTTCCTGCATCTTCTGTGCCTGCTTAAGCATAGACTGCATATTTGAGGGGCCTCCGCCCACTCCCTGAGGTAATCTAACCTTCATTTTTATATCCTCCAAAAGAATTAATTATTTAAACATATCCTCAATGCTATCTCCGACGCTCTGCTTGAGGCCATCGCTGCTCTCGATATCAAGCGTAATCGCAGAGGCATCAACACCCTCCTGCTCGGCAATAATGCCACGAACAATGGCCAGGTCGGTGTTTGCATTTCTCAGCATATCGGCAAAAACGCTCTTCATTTTAACAACGTATCTGCCTCTTCCATCGGTGTAAACCGACGCTCCTGCAAAGCGTGCAGAAAGAGATTTCTTAAGCTCGGCTATTTTACGAAGCACCGCACCCCAGCCACCGTAAACAGAAAGTGATGCTTGGGCTTGTGGCTTCTTATCTATGGGCTTCTCGACCTTCTGCTCGGATTTAAACTCTGATTTTTCAGGTTTTTGTTCAACCTCATTTGCGACAGCCTGTGCTGTTGGCGGGTTGAATTTCAGCATCCTTACCGTCTTTTCAAGCTCCTCTACCCGAAGGAGCAAAGCCTCGTTTGTAGATGAAAGACGTGTGTCGCACATTCTGGTAAGCGTGATCTCAGCGATCGAACGCTTGGAATTCATCGCACGCTGCATATCGTCCATAGCATCCTCCAGCATCGAGGTATGATAGGACAGCCTTGCCATAGTAAACTCGGATGCAAGCTCGGACAGTAGTGTGTATTCCGAATCGGTAAGATCAAGATAACTCTTGGCTCTCTCGCTGTTCTTGACTATCATAAGATCGCGATAGGCATCGATTATCTCCTGCCAGAATACAGAAAGATCTCCGCTCTTCATCACAATATCGTTTATAATGGAATAAATAGTTTCGTAATCGGCGTGACATATAGCCTTGATAATTCTGAAGCTGGAGTCACGGTTACCGCTGCCAACGGTTTCGAAAACGAGATTCTCGTCTATCCGGGTATTTGCACCGGCACACAGCTCAAGCAGGCTGATGGCGTCACGCATACCGCCCCTCGATACCCTGGCAATAATTCTCGCAGCATCCTCGGTGATGTCAATAGACTCGTTTTCTGCGATCTCAAGAAGCCTTGATATAATAACGTCGGTGGCAATACGCTTAAAATCAAAACGCTGACACCTTGATACGATAGTTGTGGGCAGCTTGTGATTCTCGGTAGTAGCGAGTATGAAAATAACGTATGTGGGAGGCTCCTCCAAGGTCTTGAGCAGAGCGTTGAATGCCTGTCCCGACATCATATGAACCTCGTCGATAATGTATACCCTATACTTAAGAAGTGCCGGAGTAAAGGCAATTTCGTCCTGCATATCGCGGACGTCGTTTATACCGTTGTTGCTGGCGGCGTCCATTTCGATAACGTCGGTGGCAATGCCGGCATCGATGCTTCGACAGGCCTCACAGCAGTTACAAGGGTTACCGTCCTTGGGATTCTCGCAGTTTACAGCCTTCGCCAGTATCTTGGCACAGCTGGTTTTACCCGTTCCGCGGGAGCCGCAGAAAAGATATGCGTGAGAGAGCCTGTTATTGTTAACCTCATATTTGAGAATATCGGTTATTACGTCCTGACCGCATACGTCGTCAAAGTCACGGGGACGCCATTTTCTGTAAAGTGCTCTGTAATCCGACAAGTCCCTACCCCCTTCTAAAAATAAAAGCACGCGACAGCATAACATCCGCCGCCAACGTGCCAAATAAATTCTTCGATGTGTCAGAAAGAGCCATACACCCATCCGTCGAACATACCCTTACACACGGTAACCGCCAATTATGCTCCGAACAGGCAACCTTACGGCACACGCGATAAACCGCTTAATGCTGCTTGGTTCCCCACCTGACATGGTTCACAGCCTCACGTTGCGTAAGACCCATTCTTCAACACATAATATAACGGTGCAGACTGCACAAGAGTAGCCCTCAGGACAGGAATTGATCCCTGCTATAGCGGATTTCAGGTACAAGGCACCGCTACTGCCCCGACTGGTATGACTCCGTCTGACACACCGAAGCAGTCGTTTCTACGACTTTTATTAGTATATCATATTATATTCAAAATTGCAAGTAATTTTTCGAATTTTTTAAATATTTAAATTAAATAACCGCCGCTTACGTTAATTACCTCGCCTGTAATGTATGACGAGCCCTCGCCTGCCAGGAAGAGTGCGACTCTGGCTACCTCATCCGCACCGCCTATTCTCATAAGCGGGGTTTCATCCTCGATAGCCTTAATATCCTCGGCGGTAAGACTTTTATTCATATCGGTGTCAATAAGACCGGGAGCAATGGCGTTGACGGTTATGCCCGAGGGGCCAAGCTCCTTGGCAAGTGCCTTTGTCATACCGATGAGCCCCGCCTTTGCAGTGGAATAATGCACTTCACAGGATGAGCCCGTAATTCCCCACATAGATGTAATATTAATTATTCTGCCCTGCTTTTTCTCCAGCATACAAGGAATAACCGCCTTTGAATAAAGAAATGCACCTGTAAGATTTACAGCAAGATGGCTGTTCCAATCATCAAGCGTCAGGTCGGTAAAAAGCGAAAAGGATGACACACCTGCATTATTTATAAGACAATCTATAGAGCCGAGCTCGTGGCGTGCCAGCCTTACAGCCTCCATTACTTGAGTCTCTGATGCAGAGTCGGCACGGATGGCAAAAGCACCGGTTGCTTTCTGAAGGGCCTTTGCCTCCTCCTCCGAGCTTTTATAGGTAAATGCCACCGCGTATCCAGACGAGCAAAACAGCTCTACCATTGCTTTTCCAATACCACGCGAGCCCCCTGTGATCAATACGGTTTTCATAAATCTATCCTTTTTAATTATTTTAAACCATTATACTACTTTTTTTCTTATCTGTCAAGTCATCGCTTGACAAACCCGGCACCTACGGATATAATAAATAAAGAAACAGGAAAGAAGATTATTATGCTACTTATCATCAGTCAAAGCAAAAAGGTCGCAAGAAGCGTTGCCGAGACCTTTTATTATATGAGTATACTATCCTACGGCACCACACCCCACGAGGCTCTGTCCGAGGTATCAAATCTCTACCGTGCAGCACTTATTATCAATCCCGAGGGATTTCCCGATATCATCGATTATGTCAACAGAATACGGTCATATAAGAGCGATCTGCCTATATTCGCAATTTTGGATGGCGAGGCTCCTCCCGTATACGACGATATATTTGACGCCTGCTTTACAAAACCGTCCTTCACGCCTGCCCTTGCAGAGAAGATCATAGCATACGCCAACGAATATAACCGTGCCAGGATCGGTGATTACTATCTTGCCGGCTTTGATGCGTCAAGCAGTATGATAGGAGTCTATTATTTTCACACAAAGGTAGATCTTACGAAAACCGAGGCAATGATACTGCGATATCTTATACGTGCATATCCCCTGCCGCAGAGGGCGGATAAAATTCTGAAATACGCCTTTAAGCCATCAAGGACCCCCGAGCCGTCAAGCATCCGTACGCATCTTTCTCTTATGAACAAAAAATTTGAAGCCAGCATTGGAAGAAGGATGATCGGCTTTGAGCCGGGATGGGGGTACGTGGTTCTGACTCCCGAATATTTGAGAAAATAAGGTAAATGGTCAAGCAGAAGTGCATATATTAATTCAGCCGTATAAAACCGGCTGAATTTTTTATTAAGGGGCAAATATATGAAACTTGGCAGTCTATTTTTACGCTTTATTTCTCTGATACTCGGTATAGAGGACGGACAAAGCTTTCCGCCTCCCCTTTCAAAGAGCGAGGAGAGCGAGCTTTTTGTTCAAATGTCAAACGGCGATTCAGGTGCGAGAGATAAGATCATCGAGCATAATCTGAGACTGGTATCTCACATAATAAGGAAGTATTATTCATCCTACGAATACCCTGACGAGCTTCTTTCTGTCGGCAGTCTCGGTCTTATCAAGGCGGTCGATACCTTCAAGCCCACCTTTGGCACAAGGTTTGCTACCTACGGTGCAAAGTGCGTACAGAACGAGATACTTATGTTCTTCAGAAGCAAGAAAAAACGGGGAATTGAAATCTCAATAAACGACCAGATCGACGTTGATAAGGACGGTAATCCCCTCACCTACCTTGACGTAATAAGTCAGACCGAGTCTATTGAGAGTGACCTTGATATGAAGGTACATATTGAGCAGATAAGAATTTTCGTAGACACCCTCCTTGATCCGAGAGAAAAGGAGATCATCGTTTTACGCTACGGTCTGAAGGGCTATCAGCCGAGGACACAGCGTGAGGTTGCAAGGCATCTCGGAATATCACGCTCGTACGTTTCGCGTATAGAAAAGCGAGCTCTTGAAAAGATGAAGGAGGCCTTTGGCGATGTGGTTCCCTGTTTTGACGATTAGTTTCCCGATGTTTTGATTATTTTTGCAAAAAACGAATAAAAAATTAATTGCGTGGCAAAATAAAAACGGATCGTGCCGTATCCTCACGGAATGGTCCAGAGAATTAAGAAAAAGGTACGGTCACGTTTTATGATGATTGTAAACAAAATCGCACTTATTCTTACTATCGTAGGTGCACTCAACTGGGGCCTTGTAGGACTCTTCTCCTTTGACCTGGTTGCGTGGATCTGCGGCGGTGCGACCGCTATAGTTGCGAGAATAATCTATACCGTAATTGCTCTCGCAGGTATCTGGTGCATATCAATGCTCTTTATGGATGACGAGGAAGCGGCTCATAACCACGCGTAAGAAAAATCGAAAAAAGACGGAGCGAGTATATTCTACTCGCTCCGTTGATCTTTATTTACAGAATGACTCAATGTAATTTTCGATACCCTCGGAAATGATCTTGATCGCCTCTTCTCTGCCGTGAACGTCATCAACAACGGTATCCTTGTTCTCCAGATTCTTATATACCTTAAAGAAATGGATCATCTCGTCGAAAACGTGCTTCGGCAGCTCGTTGATGCCGGTATACTGATTATAGTTGGGATCATTGAAGGGGATAGCAATGATCTTCTCATCAAATCGGCCGTTGTCGATCATAGAAATAACACCGATGGGATACGCACGGACCAGAGACATAGGCTCAAGCGACTCGGCACAGATAAGAAGCACGTCGAGGGGATCTCCGTCATCGCCGAATGTTCTGGGAATAAATCCGTAGTTTGCAGGATAGTGAGTCGAGGTATAGAGAATTCTGTCGAGGATGATATATCCCGTCTCCTTATCCATCTCATATTTTTTCTTACTTCCCTTAGATATCTCTATAACGCATATAAAGTCCTCGGGATTAATTCTCTTAGGTGAAATATCGTGCCAGATGTTAGACATAGTAT